>JABDHF010000038.1 GCA_013285595.1 Bacteroidota bacterium | reverse complement strand
AACGAGCGATGGAAATTGAATTAGCGCACAATGGATTCATTTTTGAACGTGAAAAAGAAATGCCTATATCTTATAGGGAAGAACAAATTGGGACAAGGCGTGTTGACTTTTTTGTTGAAAATGAAATAATGGTAGAATTAAAAGCGATTATTTTGTTGGAAGATGTACATCTTGCCCAGGCAATAAACTATCTTGAGGCTTATAATATGAAAACAGGGTTGCTGATCAATTTTGGTAGCCAAAGCCTTACATTCAAAAGACTAATGAATAAAAAATATAAAATCAAGGAATAATTCCTTAATTCCAAAAATTCTATAAATTCGGGTTCTGACAAACACAAACAAATCATACACATGGCAAAAATTAAAGTAGCAAATCCCGTAGTGGAGCTTGATGGCGATGAAATGACGCGCATCATCTGGAAGTATATAAAAGAGAAACTGATACTGCCTTACCTGGATATTGACATAAAATATTACGACCTGGGCATAGAGCATCGCGATGCAACTAATGACCAGGTAACTGTAGACTCTGCAAATGCGATAAGGCAATATGGCGTGGGCATAAAGTGCGCTACTATTACGCCTGACGAAGCCCGCGTAAAAGAGTTTAACCTGAAGCAGATGTGGAAGAGCCCTAACGGCACTATCCGTAATATACTTGATGGTACGGTGTTTCGTGAGCCTATAGTTATGAGCAACATTCCGCGCCTGGTGCCTAACTGGACAGCGCCTATCTGCATTGGCCGCCATGCATTTGGCGATCAGTATCGCGCTACAGATTTCGTGGTAAAAGGAACCGGTAAGCTGACCATAAAATTTGAAGGCGATAATGGTGAGACCATAGAGCATGAGGTGTACAACTTCAAGGGCGATGGCGTGGCGCTGGCTATGTACAATACTGATGAGTCGATCATGGGTTTTGCACGGGCGTGCTTTAATATGGCGCTATCTAAAAAATGGCCTTTATACTTGTCTACCAAGAATACGATACTGAAAAAATATGATGGCCGCTTCAAAGATATTTTTGAGACGATATACAATGAAGAATTTAAGGCCTCATTCGAACAGAACAAGATAGAGTATGAACACCGCCTGATAGACGACATGGTAGCCAGCGCACTGAAGTGGAATGGCAACTTTGTATGGGCGTGTAAAAATTACGATGGCGATGTGCAGAGCGACACTGTGGCGCAGGGCTTTGGCTCACTGGGCCTGATGACTTCTGTGCTGATAACGCCTGATGGCAACACTATGGAAGCAGAAGCTGCACATGGCACGGTAACCCGCCACTACCGCGAGTACCAGAAAGGCAACCCGACATCTACCAACCCGATAGCGTCGATCTTTGCATGGACAAGAGGCCTGGCATTCCGTGGTAAGCTGGATAATAACCAGGAGCTGATCAACTTTGCCAATGCACTGGAAGAAGTATGTATAGAAACCGTGCAAAGCGGCAAAATGACCAAAGACCTGGCGGTATGCGTGAGTGGAAATAAAGTAAGCCATGGTAAGGACTACCTGTATACTGAGGAATTCCTTGATGCGCTGAATGAAGGGTTGATGAAGAAGCTAAACCCCAACCCCTAAAAGGGGTTTACTCATGTAGCGTAAATATTACCGCGTTTACTCTTATTTAAACGTAGGGCCTGACTGATAATAGTCAGGCCCTTTTTATTTGCTATATTTAGGGGTATTAATTATAAAATTTGTTCTATGGAAAAAGTAAATTTCCCTACCGGTTACCAACAGGTAATGCCCTATCTTATCATAAAAGATGCGCAAGGCTTTTTGAACTTCACCAAGGACGTTTTTGGGGCTGTTGAAAAAACAAAACATATGCGCGATGAGCACATTATTATGCATGGCGAGATCAGCGTTGGCGAGTGTGTGATCATGTTTGCGGATGCTACGGATGCTTTTTCGGCAAGGTCTGCGGGCATGTTTGTTTATGTGGCTGATGCAGATGCTACTTATGAAAAAGCTATAGCAGCCGGGGCGGTTTCTATTACACCAGTCTCAGACCAGCCGTATGGCCGGAGCGGTGGGGTAACAGACCCATTTGGTAACCAATGGTGGATAACGACTCATGTGTAGTACCAGATTTGTCAACTTTCTAAAAGTTGACAAATCTATCTACCTTATTGGCGCGGTTATTATAAGTATATGGTTACAAACACTTAAAATAACACACATGGGCATCTGGTCAATATTAGCAGTATTAGTGGTGGTGGCATTTCTTATAAAAGGCACGCACCACGTTTATCATACAAGAAAAGCAAAAAGGAATGGCGCTGCAAAGCAGACCCCAACGCATTAGTAGCCGGTACTTTTGGCTTTCAACCATAATTAAGAAGAGCGCATCTGTTAAGGCTGCGCTCTTCAATTATTTATGAATTAACTCACAAGAGGATCTTCATTACAGTTCCAGCAGTGCTTTCACCGGATCTTTTCCTATCAATAATAACTCAGGATTTTCCAGCAGTTCCTTTACTCTAACGAGGAAGCCTACTGACTCGCGGCCATCTATTATGCGGTGGTCGTAGCTTACGGCCAGGTACATCATAGGGCGTATCTCTACTTTACCATTGATGGCTACGGGCCTGTCCTGTATCTTGTGCATACCCAGTATGGCAGACTGAGGTATATTGATAATAGGTGTAGACATTAGCGAGCCGAATACACCGCCATTGGTGATGGTAAATGTGCCGCCGGTCATTTCTTCAGGGGTTAATTTGTTGTCGCGCGCTTTGCCGGCCAGTTCTACTACTTTCTTTTCTATCTCTGCCATGCTGAGGCTTTCTGCATTGCGTATGATAGGTACTACAAGGCCTTTGGGTGCCGATACGGCGATGGATATGTCGCAGTAGTCGTGATATACAAGGTTCTCGCCATCTATGTAGGCGTTTACTGCTGGCCACTCCTGCAGCGCCACGCAACAAGCCTTAGTGAAGAACGACATAAAGCCGAGGTTCACGCCGTGGGCATCTTTAAAGGTGTCTTTATATTGCTTACGGGTTTCCATGATGCGTGTCATGTCCACCTCGTTAAACGTGGTGAGCATGGCGGTGCTATTCTTAGCCTCTACCAGCCTGCGGGCTATGGTCTTGCGCAGGTTGCTCATTTTCTCCAGGCGCTTTTCGCGGCTAAATGCCCCTTCGCCTTTTTTGCCGGGATGGGAGATAGCTTCCAGCACATCGTGCTTCATTATCCTGCCGAGTGATCCTGTTCCTTTTACTTCGGTTGGGTTCACTTGCTTGTCGCTCATTATAGCCTGGGCTACGGGTGTAGCTTTTACATCGCTTTGCGGCGCCTCTTTTGGCGCTGCAGGCGCTGCTGTTGCAGCGGGTTTGGGTTCTTCTTTTTTAGGCGCTTCAGCCTTTGGCGTTGCGGGGGCAGCTGCTGGAGCTGCACCTGCCGGCTTTGCAGCGGTTTCGTCTATTTTGCAGGCTATGTCGCCTATGTTCAGGGTAGCGCCTTCCTGAGCTACAATGTGCAATACACCCGCCTGCTCGGCATTCAGCTCAAACGTTGCTTTTTCAGATTCCAGTTCGCACAACAGCTCATCGCGGTTCACATAATCGCCATCTTTCTTCAGCCATTTTACAAGGGTTACTTCGTTTATCGATTCGCCTACCGTAGGAACTTTTATATCTATCATGGTAAATTATGAATTGCTAAATGCCTGAAATCAGATTGAATAAATTGATCGTTAATTGTTGATATTATTTATGAAGCATAAAATTGATTATTCCGAATATAGACGCTACAATAGCGAGGAATTGTATCAATCCTGCCCAGAAAACTGCCTTAAATGTTGATAATTCAAGCCGATGTATCTCATCCTTGACGAAAGACTTTGTAGCTAATTCACTAAGCCCTTCACCTTTTATATCCTCCTTTACCACTTCGTCAATAGCCTGTATAAATTCCATTGCTTTCGCCTCAGAAAGGTTCATTTCTTTCCTGGCAAATTCATACAGCTTTATATTAACAATGCTCATTTTGTATTAGGCAATTTTTAATGATTATATTATTTCAGCGCAAAATTACCAACTTACCGCCTATAAAGCAAAAAGAGAAGAAAATGTAATGATACCTTAGCTTGCTAGCCACATACCGGCCCTGCACAATAACAATCCGGCAATAACACTGGCGCCTACGTAGATAATAGCCATTGCGGACTGGCCTTTCTGGAACATATTAACATTTTCGAGGGCGAAAGTGGAGAATGTGGTAAACCCGCCGCAGAAGCCAGATGCCAACAGCAGCATACCGCCTTCCTGTAGCCATTGGTTTTTTGCTACCAGCCCGAATAAGATGCCGATGAGCAAGGAGCCAATAATATTGATAGAAAAAGTGCCTACAGGGAAGGGGTTCGCGACATACTTGCCTATTACTGTGCCGATACCATAACGGGCCATGCTGCCCGCTGCGCCGCCAATACCTACCAGTAAAAAAGCTTTTAAGTTCAAATGCTGTATTTTAAAATTCTAAAGTACGATTTTATGGTAAATCAGTTGCTAATACTAATGTCCGATAATCATCTTTTCAGTAATTTTATGAAAAGCGATAGCATGGTCACTTCCGAGAATAATCTGCAAGAAAGCTCTTCCATACTGACGAAAGAACAATTAGCTTTTCTAAATGAAGAGCGCCAAAGACATCTAAGAGGAAAAAGCACATCTTACACCTGGGAGCAAGTAAAGGAAATGATCCGGAGTAAAGGACTTCGTTCTGTTATCAATAGCGCTATTTAGCGACATCTATAATCTCAACATGTCATGGTTCGACGGGGCTCACCATGACAGGATCTTAATTGAGCAATGAAGCGGATGACCGCATATTATAAATAGGCCTACTCCACCCAATCACACACAAACACATTTGTATCGTGGCCACCACCGTTGTTGCGGTTAGAGCTGAAGATGAACTTTTTGCCATCGGGTGAAAACATGGGGAAGGCGTCGAAGCTGCCATCGTGCGAGATGCGCTCGAGGCCGGAGCCATCCAGGTTTATGAGGTATAGGTTGAATGGGAAGCCTCTTTCGTATTCGTAGTCTGATGCGAATACTATGTGCTTGCCGTCTGGCGTAAAGGCGGGCGCCCAGTTGGCCTTGCCGAGGTGGGTTACCTGGTGGGCGTCGGTGCCATCGGCATTGGCAATAAAGAGTTCCATGTGTGTGGGCATTACCAGGCCTTGCGCCAGCAGGTCTTTATATTCCTTTACTTCTTCTTCTGTTTGCGGCCTTGATGCGCGCCAGATGATCTTCTTGCCATCGGGCGAAAAACAGGCGCCACCATCGTAGCCAAGGGTGTTGGTGATCTGCTTTACGTTGCTGCCGTCGAGGTTCATGGTATAGATGTCTATATCGCCATTGCGCATGCTGGTGAAGATAATCTTGTCGCCTTTTGGCGATATAGTGCCTTCGGCATCGTAGCCCGGTGTGTTGGTGAGGCGCTTGGTGATGTTGCCTTTGAGGTCGGCTATAAAAATGTCGTAACTGTCGTAAATGGGCCATACGTATTTTTTGATCTTGCTACGGTCTGGTACGGGCGGGCAGGTATCCATAGCCAGGTGGGTGGATGCATAGAGGAAATGCTTATGATCGGGCATCAAGTAGGCGCAGGTGGTGCGGCCCTTGCCGGTGCTGACCCGCGTGTAGCTGAACTTGTCCTTGGCCGACTTTGGTATGGAGCCGTAAAATATCTGGTCACACATTACACCTTCTTTAGGATTCTGCCGCTGGAAAGTGATGTGCTCATTGTCGAACCCGAAATAGGCCTCTGCATTATCGCCGCCTGTGGTCAGCTGCTGCATATTCTTAAAGTGCTTTTCATCAGGGTAGGCAAGGTTTACCGGTTCCTGCGCCTTTGCTGCGATACCGCATAATAGTATAACCAAGGTAAATATCCGCTGCATAAATAAGTTTAGATGATGAATAACCAGCTGCAAAACTAATTGAACATTAATAAAAGCTGCTATGTGGCGTGGTTGTATTGTCAGTGGAGTGTAAAACATACCTTTAATATCTATCTTCAGGCTTTAAACTATCTGCAATGGCACTTAATACACTTACTACCAAATGCTGCATAGCCGGCGGCGGGCCGGCCGGAATGATGCTGGGCTTTTTACTGGCAAGGGCCGGGATAGAGGTGGTGGTGCTGGAAAAGCATGCCGACTTCTTCCGCGACTTCCGTGGCGATACTATACACCCCAGCACCTTGCAGCTGATGCACGAACTGGGGCTGCTGGAAGAGTTTTTGAAGGTGCCCCACCAGGAGATGAAGCACCTGGGATTTGACTTTAACAATTACCCTATACAACTTGCCGACTTTACCCATCTTAAAATAGCAAAGCCTGTGCTGGCGCTGATGCCGCAATGGGATTTCCTGAAGTTTATAGAGCAGCATGCGGTCAAATATGCCGGCTTTAAGCTGGTGATGAATGCTAATGTAACTGACCTAATAAAGGAAAACGGCAGGGTAACAGGGGTGGTTGCCACCACAAAAGATGGGCCGCTGGAAGTAAGGGGTGCAGTGGTGGTGGGCACAGATGGCAGGCGCTCTACGGTAAGAGAAAAGGCGGAACTGAAGGTGCTGAGCTCAGGGGTGCCTATAGATGTGCTGTGGTTCAGGATAACGAGAAAGGAGACGGACCCGCCGCAAACCTTTGGGCGCTTTGAACATGGGCATGTGATGGTGCTGCTGAACAGGGATGAGTACTGGCAGTGTGCTTATATTATTGATAAAGGTGGCTACGATAAGATACAAAATAGTGGCCTGGTGGCTTTTAGGGAGACACTGGCCGAGGTATCACCGTTTTTGGCGGACAGGCTGGAAGAACTGAAAAGCTGGGACGATATAAAGCTGCTAACCGTGGATATAGACCACCTGGAGCGGTGGTATACCGATGGCCTGCTGTGTATAGGCGATGCGGCCCATGCTATGTCGCCCATAGGTGGTGTGGGCATAAACCTGGCTATACAGGATGCTGTGGCCACGGCCAACATACTGTACCAGCCACTGCTGCGGAATGAGCCGATCACTAATGCTGTGCTGCAACTTGTGCAAAAACGCCGGGAATTTCCTGCGAGGGTGATACAGAAGCTACAGATAAATATTCAGAATAACATTATAACCCATGGAGGAAAGCTGAATGAGGCCACGAAGCCACCACTCGTGATGCGTATTATTAATATGATACCGCTGTTGCAGCGGCTGCCGGCAAAGGCCGTGGGTATGGGGGTAAGGCCCGAGCATGTAAGAACGCCTGAGGCTTAGTGGATTGGTTGGTAAGTTTTTATGAGGTTGGGGTGTGCCATGAAGCTGAGGGGGATGACGAAAACCGGAAGTAGCCAGAGGTAAGGGTTTTGTTGTGTTTTTGGGGGAGCGGGTGGTAGGTATTGGCCTCTCCCCGACCCTCTCCGAAAAAGAAGAGGGAGGTGTTGCGCTGCGGACCGATAACAGATAGAGACCAGCAGTATGATTGAAAAACGAAAGCCTTGCAGGGTACGGGTTTGGCTGTGCTTTTGGGGGAGCGGGTGGTGTGTTTTGGCCTCTCCCGACCCTCTCCGAAAAAGGAGAGGGAGGTGTTGCGTAGCGGACCGATAACAGATAGAGACCAGCAGTATGATTGAAAAATGAAAGTCTTGCAGGGTACGGGTTTGGCTGTGTTTTTGGGGGAGGAGAGGCTATGCTTTTCATGTGCTCTATTTGCTACGGAATTGTTTAATAATGAGACCTGATGATAATAACTGCTGAGGTATGGCATTTTTTTAAGGAAAGTTAAGACAGGTGAATGGGTGTGAGAACTGCTTTTACTTTGGACTTAAATCTTAAAAACAATTATACTAATTCTGAGAATAAATATATTTTTGCATAGCTAACTATTTAATTTGTATTGCTGTCTTTAATACTATCAGTTAATAATATAACCATAACCTTATGAAAAAACTATTTATCCTTTTGCTGCTGGTGGCACTGGCGCCTGTATGCTCTTTCGCGCTGCCTGCTATCTACGGCACTACCAGCCTTTGCGTAGGTATTACAGGTCATTTATCAGATGATGACTCTTCCCTTACGGGTGGCACATGGACCTGCAGCAATACTGCTGTTGCCACGGTGAGCCCATCGGGTGGCACTACCTGGATAACGGGTGTAGCCCCAGGCGTGGTGACTATTACTTATACTTTTAGCGGCAGTTCTGTTACCACTATGGTTACCATTTCGGCTACGCCTGCAGCTATTACCGGCAGTACGCCTACATGCGTTGGCGCTACCAGCACGCTGACGGACGCTAGTACGGGCGGCGTATGGAGCAGCAGCAATACCGGCATAGCCACGGTAAACGCACTAGGCATGGTAACGGGCGCGGGTGGTGGTTCGGCCAGCATACTTTACAGCTCGGGCCCGGGGTGCTATGCTTCTATCCCGGTCAATATTGCAACAATAGCTACTAGTGATACTATAACGGGTCCTGATGCCGTATGCACTAGCTCATCGATACTACTGGCAGACCCCACCACGGGTGGCACATGGACGAGTGGCGCTACAGCTATAGCCACTGTGGGCATTAGCAGCGGCGTGGTTACCGGCGCATCTGCCGGCACGGTGGTGATCACTTATACAGTAAGCAGTGCATGTGCGGGCAGCGCCACGCTGCATAAGACTATAACAGTAAACAGCCCGACCAGCATAAGCAGCATATCGGGCGCTACGAGTATGGCCATTGGGGCATCTGTTACACTAACAGACGGCACAGCCGGTGGCACGTGGAGCAGCAACAATACCGCGGTAGCTCCCATTGGTGCAACTACCGGTGTGGTAACAGGGATAGCAACAGGGACTGCTGTGATCACCTATACTGCGAGCATGTGCGGCGCTACCCCATCTGTTACTACTATGGTTAGCGTTAGCACTTTCAATGGCATATCGGGCCATGTAAATTTTAGCGTACCAGGGTTTTACGGCAGTGTAAAGGTGTGGCTAATAAAGTACAACCCTGCCACGCTGATGCTGGAGGCAGTTGACTCTACCAACACAAGCCCGGCAACGAGTGTTTATTACCAGTTTACAGGGTTAGCCACAGACTCTTTCAGGGTAAAAGCGGCCCTGACAAACGCGGATACCCTGGTATGGGGATATGTGCCAACCTACCACACCAGCGCTTACTACTGGCACGATGCCGATGTGATCTACCATACCAGCGGCGCTGCCGACATAAATAAAGACATAAACATGGCAACCAGCCCCACCTCCACCAGCGGCCCGGGCTTTGTAGGCGGCAATGTGACCAGTGGCGCCAACAGGGGCACAACCACAGGGCCGGTAGCCGGCCTGCTTATATACCTGCAAAATGCTACCACCGGCGCAGTGGTGCAGCAGACAACCACTAATGCCAGCGGCAACTACGGCTTCAGCAATCTGCCCTATGGCACTTACTTTGTATACCCTGAGCTTATTAATTATGGTACCACGCCTTATACCAGCATCACGCTTAGCGCCGGCACACCGGCTGTGAGCGCAGCCAGCTTTATAGAGCATACGGTGTCTCATACCATTACGCCTGCGGTGCAGTATGTGCATACTACCACAACAGCTGCAGCAGCGGTAGTGGCATTCCCTAACCCTACAAGCGGCAAGCTGAATATACTGTGGAACAGTGTGAACAACGAAACAGGTATTGTAGCCGTTACCGATATTACCGGTAAAGAGGCTTATAAGACAACGATGGAAATGAATGGCAATGGCATGAAACAGATTGACCTGTCTGCGCTGACAAACGGACTGTACTTAATAACTGTAAGGTCGAATAGTATAAGCTATAATAATAAAATAGAGGTAAGGCACTAATAATGACACGCCATCAATAATGCCAAAAAACATCCCCCGTGCCCCCTTCGCACACACACAGCCCACGCCGCAAGGGGGAATACACCATCAAAATCAGTTAGCTTAATAATCCAAATTCATCTTTTTGATACCCAGCTATTATAATAGTGCAGAAGTTAAGAAGTGTGTGACCAGAAACTAAAAAGCGCCTCCTTTCGGGAGGCGCTTTTTAGTTTGAACTGGAGTGTGGTTATACCGATTGGACTTTAAAATTATCCTAATTATGCAGTTTTGGCTAAAGCCAATTATTGTTTCATTTGTAACCCCGGCCTGAAGGCCAGGGCTACTAAAATAGTGTGATATCAATGTCTAAGAGGTGTTATTTACATTTTGGTGAACTTCTGTACGGTTGTGCCCTGGCTGCCTTTGAGGGTTATGTAATACATGCCGGGGGCGAGTGCGTTGATGCTGATCTTTGTTTGCGATGTGGCTATGGGCTGCTGCAGTAAGGCGCTGCCTATGCTATTGCTGATAGTAAATGAGCTATATGCACCTGTGGGCATGTCTATATTCAGCTCGCTGCCAGCGGGATTGGGGTATATCTTCAGGCCGCCGGCTCCAGGCGCTGCCGCAACACCTACATGGCTAACTGGCGAAGCGGCTACGTACATACAGGGAAACAGGGTATCGCAGCTAACCACGAGTACGGTCATTTCGCGCTGGCTGGTGCCTACAAGTGTGCCCGCCCTGAACTCCCGGATATTGTAGACAACAACCGATCTCTGGTATGCCGGGTGAAAAAACATGTCGCCGGTATGGGTATTCATAGAAAAGCTATCTGCAGCAGCCACCTGCAGCGGGGTTGTGGCAGACAATGGTGAACCGCCGGGCCATGCTGCCGCACCGGTATAAGCAATGGCGCCACCTGGAGTACAGGAGCCGGTGGCATTATCTGCGGGATAAAGGTTTATAGACAGGCTATCGCCTTCAGGGTCAACTGCCATGGGATTATATACGTCGTGCTGGTTAACGCAAAAAAATGTTTGCTGGGTTACGGTGAGATCGGGGCTGGAGTTGTCTGCCACCATGTTATTTAAGCTATCTGTGAGCTGCATTAATGTGGATGCCGGGGCGGTAAGATTGGTAATGGCAGCAGCCCTGCCAGGGGCGGCTGGACTTGCCGGATTATTGCCGCCGTATATTAGCCGCCATGCAGATGAGGCATAAGGGAAAGTATAAGTGGCGCTATAGACAAACTTCTTAACGCCCGGCCTTATAGATGCAGGATTCGTGCATTGAGAAGAATCACCGCCGCAAAGCGGTGTTATTTCAACGCCCGAGGTTGGGGTATCTATGGTCAAGGTAAAGTTGGTGATCAGCGTATCGTGGCTGTAAATGCATATCTGCGGCGTTGTGATAGGAAGGGAAGCAAATGCAACTGCGCTCATTGGGCCGCAATCGCCATAGAAAGCCATAATGATCTTGTATGTATTCCCGGACACGTGGGTGTAGCGCAGATCTGCACCTACTAAATGAGAGGCGTAAGAATTAATAAAAGAGCAGGATAATAACAGGCAGCAAAGCAGGCTGCGAACGCGGGAGAATAGTGTTCTTTGCATAATAGTGGTTTGAGAAGTGAGTGTTTAGATATTAGCAGCAAATGTTAAGCCGATTTGTGCATTTTGCTAAAGAAGTTTCCGAACGGTAAAAAAAGTTTCTAAACGGTAAAATTTAATGGTTGTTAATGGTCAATGGTTAATTGCCCCGTGTTCTTTATTGTTTGAAATGCAAAAGCCTTTTTCTTCGGAGGAAGAAAAGCTTTGTTTATGATGCAGTGTAATGAGTAGAGCGATCATTCCACCGCTATTTTTCGTGTTGTTTTGGCGTCGCGGCTATCGTGCCAGGTTATAAAGTACACACCGCTGGAAAGGTTGTGAATATCCAGTACGGTAAGTGTATTAACCACCTGTACTTCAGCTACCTGCCTGCCCGATACGTCCTGTAGTTCTATAACACCGTTTGCATAGGGCGTGGAGATAGTAATGTTATTCTTTGCAGGGTTTGGATAAACGATCATGTTGCCTGCCGGGGTCATGGTATTTACAATGCCCGTTGTATGATGAGTGGTGTCGGTAGTAGTGTCAACCGGAGGCGGGGCAGGCGCATATTCATATGCCCCAATATCAATAATGCTATGGTAAATGCGGGCTGCGTGTGCATAATCAACAGAATCAGGCCACGCGCCGGTGGTATCTCCTTTATCCACACATGGCGAGGTGGACAGTAACCCAAAATTTGCAGTAAGGGCATTCTCTGAAGCGCCGGCAGTGAGGGTAGGCGCAACAAGGCCGGGCCACGAGCCGGTTAAATTAGTTGCTGTATCGCCAGTTACAGTGCCAAGGCCCACTATGCTGCCCATATCCTGGTAATAGGCTTGTGACGACCAGTTGTGGTCATATTCAATGATGCTGCCGGCATCAAAAAACCCGTTTATACTCTCAAAGTTCGAGTCTTCTATCGGCATATTTATATTTTTATAAAATATATTGTTTTTGATCACCAGGCTATCTGTACTTTCCTCAAACAGGTAAATACTACCACCACCATCAGATACATTATGAACGATCTGGTTATTGGCTATAAGTGCGCTGGCGCGGTATATCTTAATAGCCCCGCCTTCAAAATAACAGGTGTTGTTGGCGATAACATTATTTCTCAGCGTATAAAAATAACTGCCTGGCGTGCAGCCATTGCATGTTAACATAGCGCCACCACCACCATCTACTACGCCACACCCTACCCCAGAACTGATACACTGGTTGTTGCAGATCTTATTCCCGGCAATATCTATAAAGCCGCCCCCTTCGCAAATAACACCGCTTTCTCCATAGCTAAGATTATGATGTATGCTATTGCCATATACTGCAACATTTGTACAGTTGGCCATATGCAACGGAGAACAACCGGACACACCACCTGTTTCTGTATTATTATAGATCTCATTATCCTTAAAGAGAAAATCGGTAAGGGACATATAGATCACATCGGTAAGCACTTTGTTGTTATAAAATTTATTGTTGTGGCAGTTGGCAAAGGCGGTAAAGAAGATCATGGCTTTGTCGCACACATTGTTATAAAAGCTGCAGTTGCTTAATTCGAACGGGGACTGGGTGGTAAACATGAAAATAGATGCATCGTCGTTCGTTTTATTATCGAAAAAATTGCAATTTTCGATCAGTATGTTACGGCTTACAGACAAGGTGTTTACCGGTATAAAGTAATCGGCATTACAAAACTTAGTGCGGGAAACATTGCAGTACCGGATGGTGGAGGTATCGGGCGCAGTGCCGCCATAGGCTGCAATATTAAGGCCATGCCAGCCTCCCTGTGTACCAATAATATCTGTAGACCACCCTGTGGTATCGCCAATGGTGAAATTTATAGATTGGGTGGCTGTACCCACAGCGTGGAGCACACCAAATACTACAAAACTATAAGTACCCTGGAAGAGCACCTGCACACCGGCGTCAATTTTCAGGGATTGAGCACTATCTATTTGTACATTGTTGTAGACCAGGTAAGGAGAGCCGGCCAGCGTCCAGTGGCCAGATACTGATGGCGTTGTAATGCTGGTAGAAGCAATAGCATTTATTGCCCCGCAGGCAATAAGAAGGAGTAAGAATAGCTTTTTCATACAAGGAGTTTTAGGGTTAAAGTTAGAATTTGCGGATAAGTTAAAACTAAATAGACACTTTAGATAGAAGAAGTTTCTAAGCGGTCGAAAAAGTTTTTTAACGGCGGAAATTAATGGTAAATGGTTAGTTATCAATGGTTAATTGAGGCGGAAATTCATTCTTCGGCGCCGCAGAAGGGAGGACACCATCTATTATTATACCTTTAATTACTGTAACCAAACCTTGTATATGCCTGCCGCTACCATAGATGAAGTGCTGACGCAACTGACTACCATTATAGACAATAGTGCGGGAACGAATAACCGGGCGGGGTATTTTGCAGCGCTTTATTATAAGGTGACAGAGGCGGTAAAGCAGGGTATTGCCAATAACGAATTTGAGGACGGGCCAAGGATGGAACGGCTGGATGTGCTGTTTGCCAACCGGTACGTGGCCGCCTATGAACAGTGGACCAACAAGCAGCCAACAACGGGAGCGTGGCGGGTGGCTTTTGAAACTCTTGACAAGCGGCAACCGCTGGTGCTGCAACACTTGCTGCTGGGCATGAACGCCCACATAAACCTGGACCTGGGCATAGCTACGGTAGCCGCAACCACGGGGCAAGACCTGCAAAGTATCAGCCGCGACTTTAACAGTATCAACGCTATTATAGGGTCGCTTACCAGCCAGGTGGTTAGTGAGTTGAACCAGGTATCACCACTGCTGTCGCTGATGGGATTGCACGCCACCAATTATAACTCCATTCTCATACAGTTTAGTATTACCAATGCGCGCGATGGCGCATGGTGCTTTGCAGAAGACCTGAGTAAGGTAACCGGCGCTGCATACGATAGCTGTATTGCTGACCGTGATAAAAACATAACTCAGCTTGCAGAAAGCATGGTACATGCCAAAGGGCCTCTGAGGATCACGCTATGGGTAATACACCTGTTTGAATGGAAGCGGCCGGGAAGGGTGATCAAAGCCTTGCGGGAGTATAAGAAGGCGTATCTGAAGGTGGGGCAGGTTGATTAGCTGATGTGATGATTAGCTGATGCATATAGGAGGCATTTCTATTATAGAATAATTATTTAAAACAAGATGTGCCACACTTTTGAAGTGTGGCACATCTATCTAATTTGTTTATGAGAACAGTCTACAGATCCTTGCCGTGGCAGTTCTTGTATTTTTTGCCGCTGCCGCATGGGCAAGGGTCGTTGCGGCCTATCTTGGGGCCTACCTGCACTGGCTCGCGCTTTACCGGCGGGGCTGCAGCTGTGGGTGTTTCCGTGTAGTAGTCGTTCTCGTCTGCTGCATAGTCCTGGCCGCGGGTGTCTATTTCGGCCTTGTTCACGCGCATCTTGCTCATGTCTGTTGGCGGCTCGGGCATTCTTGCTGCCTGCGGCGGCGCATCCTGCACCGGTATGCCGGCACGCAGCAGGAAGGAGATGATATCGCGATTCGTCTCCAGCATCATCTGCTTGAAGAGGTTAAAAGCTTCAAACTTATAGATAAGCAATGGATCTTTCTGCTCGTAAGATGCCATACGCACAGACTGGCGCAGATCGTCCATAGCGCGCAGGTGGTTTTTCCAGGCATCGTCTATCATGCCCAGGGTTATGTTCTTTTCCAGCGCCTGCAATACAGGCAGCGCCTTGTGCTCTACCGCTTCTTTAAGGTTCACATATACCTGCATGCCGCGAATGCCATCTGTAAAGGGCACTACTACATCTTCTATACGGTCGCCATTGTCTTTATATACCTGCGTAAGCGTTGGCAGCATTTGCTCGCTTATAGCATTTACCTTGCGGTTGTAGTAGTCTTTTACCTGGTGGTATAGCTGCTCGCCTATTACGTTGGCATCTGCCCTGGCAGTTTGCTCAGGGGTAAACTGCGGCTCTATTACCAGGTGCTTCATTACCTCCAGCTTAAAGGCTTCCATGTCGCGGCTCTCTGCAAACTGCTCTGCCAGGCCTACGCATACGGCAAATATGGCATTGTCGAGGTCAATAGCCAGGCGATCGCCAAACAGGGCATGGCGGCGGCGCTTGTAGATCACATCGCGCTGGGCATTCATTACATCATCATACTCCAGCAGGTTTTTACGCATGCCAAAGTTGTTTTCCTCCACCTTGCGCTGCGCACGCTCTATAGATTTAGAGATCATGCTGTGCTGCAGTACTTCACCGTCTTTATGGCCCATCTTATCCATAAGAGAGGCTATACGCTCAGAGCCGAAAAGGCGCATCAGGTCATCTTCCAGCGACACGAAGAACTGTGAAGAACCGGGATCGCCCTGGCGGCCTGCACGGCCACGCAACTGGCGGTCTACACGGCGGCTCTCGTGGCGCTCAGTACCCATAATGGCCAGGCCACCGGCTTCTTTCACGCCAGGGCCCAGCTTTATATCCGTACCACGGCCAGCCATGTTAGTAGCTATGGTTATAGCGCCTGCCAGGCCTGCTTCGGCAACTATCTGCGCCTCACGGGCGTGCTGCTTGGCGTTCAGTACATTGTGCGGTATCTTTTTCTGCTGCAGCATACGGCTGAGCAATTCAGATACCTCTACAGATGTAGTACCTACCAGCACCGGGCGGCCTATAGCGCGTAGCGCTTCTATCTCATCAATAGCTGCTTTATATTTTTCGCGCTTGGTCTTATATACAAGGTCTTGCTGGTCTTTGCGGGATATAGCCATATTGGTAGGTATGGTCACCACGTCCAGCTTATAGATCTCCCAGAATTCGCCTGCTTCCGTTTCCGCCGTACCGGTCATGCCGCACAACTTGTGGAACATACGGAAATAGTTTTGTAGGGTAACGGTGGCAAACGTTTGCGTAGCGGCCTCTACCTGCACATTTTCCTTGGCTTCTATCGCCTGGTGCAGGCCATCGCTATAGCGGCGGCCATCGAGTATACGGCCTGTCTGCTCATCTACTATCTTCACCTTGCCTTCCATTACCACATACTCCACGTCTTTATCAAACAGGGTATATGCCTTCAGCAATTGCTGCACGGAGTGGATACGGTCGGCCTTTATGGCGTAGTCTTGCAGCATGGCATCTTTGCGCTGCATCTTTTCTTCCGGCGTAGCGCCGTTTTTTTCTATCTCAGCCAGCTCGCTGCCTATATCGGGCAATATAAAGAAGCTGGTATCTTCTCCTGCGCCGGTGATGAGGGCAATGCCCTTATCGGTCAGGTCTACGCTGTTGTTCTTTTCATCTATAGAGAAGTACAGCTCTGCATCTACCTTAGGCATATTTCGCTGTTGCTCACCTATGAAGTAATTCTCTGTCTTCTGTAGCAATAGCCTGTTGCCTTCTTCACTCAGGTATTTTATCAGTGCGCTGTTCTTTGGCAAGCCCCTATATGCACGATACAGGTGAAGGCCGCCGGCATCGTTGCCATTCTTGCCTTCGGCTATCAGTTTTTTGGCTTCAGTAAGGCTTTGGTTGGTTATGCGGCGCTGTGCTTCCAGCAGTTTTTCTATCCGTGGCTTCAGTATGTGGAACTGCTGCTCATCGCCCTTAGGTATAGGGCCTGATATAATGAGGGGGGTACGCGCATCGTCTATCAATACGCTATCCACTTCATCCACCATAGCATAGTGGTGTTTACGCTGCACCATTTCGGTTGGGTGGTGTACCATGTTATCGCGCAGGTAGTCGAAACCAAATTCGTTATTGGTACCGTAAGTAATATCGGCAAGATATGCCTGGCGGCGCTCGTGAGAGTTTGGCTCGTGCTTATCTATACAGTCGGTCGTTAATCCCAGCCATTCAAACAGCGGGCCGTTCCATTCCTGGTCACGACGGGCCAGGTAATCGTTCACCGTTACTATATGTACCCCCTCGCCTGCAAGGGCGTTAAGATAAGCAGGCAGGGTAGATACCAGGGTTTTACCTTCACCCGTTGCCATTTCTGCTATTTTGCCATCGTGCAGCACCATGCCGCCTATCAGCTGCACATCGTAGTGCACCATGTTCCAGGTCACCTGTATACCGGCGGCATCCCATGTATTCTTATAGATAGATTTGTCGCCTTCTATGCGTATGTGCTTTTTCTCGGTAGCCAGTTCCCTGTCCAGGTCGGTAGCGGTGGCTACCATTTCGGTATTTTCTTTAAAGCGGCGGGCTGTTTCCTTAACCACGGCAAATGCCTCGGGCAGTATGGTGCGCAGTATCTCTTCTATCTGCTCATCGCGCTTTTTCACCAGCTTGTCCACCTCGTTATACACCACCTCGCGCAACTGTATATCTTCGTCAGTGCTGTCCACTTCCGCTTCCGCCTTTTTATCTGCTATCTGCTGGTCTATACCTGCCAGGTGGTTAGCTATGCGCTGGCGAAACTCCAGCGTCTTGTTGCGCAGCTCGTCGTTCGACAAAGACTGGTACTGATTGAAAAAGCCATTGATCTCTGTTACGGTAGGGTTTAGCTTCTTCACATCCTTATCGGACTTATTGCCACCAAATATTTTAGAAAGGATCCCGATCATCTTTTATAGTTTTTTAGTCGTAAGTCATAAGTCGTAAGTCATAAGTCCGCGATTATTTAAACGTGGTTATGATTTATAAACGTTTTGACGATAGACAGGCCTTAAAACGGTTTAAAATATTATTAAATCTATTGCGGTATTATCTTTAGCTTTATCAAAAGCTATGCAATTTTTTAAAACTGCCATGATGGCGCAAAAGGGCGACGAAGTTAAGCCAAACAGTGCATTTGAGCAAGAATAAGTGGTATGTAAAACGACAGAAAATGTTATATACTGTATATATTGCTGCGCAAATAAATGGCAGTGTATTAGCAGTATAGTAGTGGCAATAGTTTTTGCAGGAACAGAAGATACTGTGATCAGGGCAATATGATGCGGGAAAATAGCACGCAGAAAGGACGTTAAAGCATGTACCAGCACAGCAAAAAGGGCTCCGTTCAAAGAAAATAAAAAAATTTTTATCCTAATAATTTGCAAGTCAACAAAATTTTTATGTATTTTGGCTTCGATTTGAAAATGAGATCAAACATGAAAAGAACCATAATCGTAGTTACAACAGTACTGGCAGCGTTATTATTTGGCAATAAAACTTTTGCGCAAGACGATCTTGTGAGGATATTCCGCTGGTATATTCCCGAAGACCAGCAATATTGCACAGTAGCCGATGGCGAATACCAGGATGGCCAATTGATAAACTGGGGATGGACGGATAAGACCCAGATATTTAATGCATACCGTACTCCCGGCGCTGGCCGTGTAGCTGTATATGGATGGTATAACCCGGTAAGCCGTGCGCACATAAGCGTAGCAGAAGACGAGTATACAGACGACCAGATGCTGAAGAACGGCTATACCCAGAAGCACCTGCAATACTATGCACTTACCCGCCGTGGCCCTAACACAGTATGTGTATACCGCTGGCTGATGAGCAAGCGCCATGCATGGGTGACTATACCAGAAGATATAGATACAGACGTATACCTGAAGAAAGGCTACCACCACAAAACATACCAGTACTATGGCGTGTTCAGGAGTGTTGATGCGCCGATCTACGATCAGCTGTAGTCATACAACCTTACTAATATTTCAAAAAGCCCCGTTTCGGGGCTTTTTTATTGTCAGGAGAAGGGGATAATTAGGGGTGGATCCCTACCAGTATTATAGCTGTTCCCATTTTTAAATTAAGTTTGCGATACAATCATCATTTATGGATAATAAAAAGGCCTGCCTGCTGGTAGCAGCGATCGCTATCTCTTTACATGCAATTGCACAAAAGAAGCAATTTACTATAGCCGAGGCTACCAATGGTATGACAACTACCCTGGCGCCAAAAGGCATAAAAAATGCCACCTGGCAGCCCGGCACCGATAACCTGTGGCAGACGGACAAGAAAAATGACAATGAAATATGGAAGATAAACGCTGCCGCCACCTCTGATAAAGAAACTACCGCGCAGGAAGTAGAGCAGGGTGCTTACCCCGAAAAAACGACCGCTATCCCCGCAATCAAATGGCTGGATAAGGAAAATGTGTGGTTTGCCAACGGGAAAAATGTAATAGCAGGTAAGTTGTCTGGCAACTCCTTTAGCTGGAGCACAATGGCTACCCTCCCCGAAAGCGCCGACCGGATAACGGTAGACAAAAGCAGGAAAATAGCCTATACAGTGGATAATAACCTATGGCTGTGGGATAAAGAAAAAGGCAGCGTGCCGGTAAGCACAGAAACCAATAAAGACATCGTTTGCGGCCAGTCTGTGCATCGCGATGAATTCGGGATAGATAAGGGCATATTCTTCTCCCCTAAGGGCAACTACCTCGCCTACTACCGCATGGACCAGAGCATGGTAAAAGACTACCCGATAATAAAGTGGGACGTAACACCCGCAAAGGCAGACATGATCAAGTACCCCATGGCTGGCGGCACATCGCACGAGGTTACCCTTTGCGTATATGACCCCGCAACAGGTAAAACAGTGACCATGGAAACAGGCACCAAATATAAAGACCACTACCTGACCTGCGTGACCTGGAGCCCCGACGAAAAATATATTTACATTGCGATCCTCAACCGCGGCCAGGATCACCTGGACCTGAATAAATACAATGCAAAGACGGGTGAAAGAGTAGCCACGCTATTCCAGGAAACAAGCCCTAAATACGTACACCCTACCCACCCGCTCACCTTTATACCGGGCAATAATGATGAATTTATCTGGTGGAGTGAACGCGACGGCTTTGACCATCTTTATTTGTACAATACCGATGGTAAGCTGATTCGCCAAATAACCAAGGGCAAATGGCTGGTAAACGAGATAGCCGGCATTGATGCCAAAGACAAAAAGCTGATCATCACCGCATCGAAAGAGTCTCCGCTGGAAAAGCATATCTACTCCGTAGGTATCAACAATGGCAACATGGAGCGTATAGACAAGGGCGCTGGTATGCACACCGCCACATGCAGCGAAGATGGTAAGTATGTGCTGGACGTATACAGCGGGCCGGGCACACCTAAGAATACCTACATAAGAGCCACGGATGGCAGCTCATGGAAAGAGCTGATGAAGTCACCCAACCCGCTTGCCGACTATAATCGTGCAGAGATAAGGGACATCACCATAAAAGCCGCCGATGGCGTAACTCCGCTATACGGCAAGCTGGTATTGCCGCCAAACTTCGACAGCAGCAAAAAATACCCGGTCATCGTGTACCTCTACAATGGCCCTAATGTGCAGCTGATACACAACTCGTTTCCTGAGAGTGGCAACCTGTGGTACGAGTATATGGCGCAGCATGGCTATATAGTATTTACTATGGATGGCAGGGGCAGCTCTAACCGCGGCATAGTCTTTGAGCAGGCCACGTTCCGCAAGCTGGGCGACGCAGAAATGGCCGACCAGCTAAAAGGCGTGGACTACCTGAAATCACTACCGTACGTAGATGCCGACCGCATGGGCATACATGGCTGGAGCTATGGTGGCTTTATGACCACTTCGCTGATGCTCAAACATCCCGGCGTATTTAAATGCGCCGTAGCAGGCGGCCCTGTAATGGACTGGAAGATGTATGAGGTGATGTATACCGAGCGCTACATGGACACTCCGGAAGAAAACCACGAAGGCTACGAAAATGACAACCTGCTGGACAAGGTAAAGAACCTGCAGGGCAAGCTACTGCTCATACACGGCACCAACGACAACACCGTGGTTTGGCAAAACTCAATTGACTTCCTGAAAAAATGTGTGGATGAAGGTGTGCAGGTGGATTATTTCGTATACCCTGGCTATGAGCATAATGTAAGAGGCAAAGACCGGGCGCATTTGATGCAGAAGGTGAGTAGTTATTTTGATGATTATTTGAAGAAGTAAGCACTATTCTTCCAAGCCATATCCTTCAAATTCACTTGTTGTGTATAGCTTCTTTGTGTCTACTTTTTCAAGCCTAAGAGTCGTTTTATTAAATACCCAGGCAATAAGTGCTTGTTTAGTATCATGTCGCCAGTTATTACTTTTTCCGGTATCGTAGCAGTGCTCAAAAACAATAAGGTACGTTTCATGTTGGTATGTTTTATTACTATCTATTCCACCAACGTACATTTGGCTACAACCTTGGTAAGAAAATTCCATAAAGTCAATTATTTTATGAAGGCGGATAGAGTCTTGTAGCATTTCCTTCATAATAAATACTGTACTTTTATTTGTCATAGTGTCATAATAACGGGTACATACATAATCGTCTACATCAATGTATGATTCGTATTTCACACTTTTTTTTAATTGATCGGGTTCACTACCGAGTGAGAACATTTTCCCTCTCAATTCTGAATATTTTTGAGCTTGAACTAGAACTGAGCAGAAAATAAAAAATAGTGTAAGTTGCAATTTCATTAGAGATACGGATTCAAAACACAAAGTTAGACCGTTCAGTAGATAGTTTTCATCAATTATGGAACAAATAAACACACAAGAAGAATACAATCTAGCCCTAGCTGAGAGTGAAACCTATCTCGCAAAAGGTTTTGATAACCTAACTCCGGAAGAAGATGATCAGTTATCACATCTTTCTGAAAAAGTAAGGATGTATGAAAGTATTCATTTCCCAATGCCCCTGAATATTGCCACAAATAACCTGTAGATTTATTGCACTAATCAAAGGCTATTGATGAGGCAATGTTTACTGTTGTTTGTGGTAAAACTATAGCGTGCCACCCTCACGCATTATTATACACCTTCAGCACCGTCTCCCGCAGCACATCACTCTTATCCCCGCACACAAATTCCAGTATCTCCGCAAGCTGCTCCGGCTTCACCCATACGGCAGGGTCTGTATCCGGCATATTCTTCCGGTTCAGCGGCGTGTCGAGTGTAGATGGCGCTACCACGGTAGCTGTGATATTTGTCTTCTTTGCACCCGCATTTATAAATTCCGCCAGCCTGAACAGCAGCGATTTGCTTAGCGCATACGCTATGTTGGCCTTACCCTCCGCCGGGTTTAGCGCAGGTCTCGCACCTATATACACCAGCTTGCCATAGTTCATCTCCTGTAGGTGCGTAAGCAAGGGCCTCGTCACGTTATACGCGGTTTCAAAGTTCAGCATCATCAGCTTATTGATGTCGGCAACAGCTGTCTTCTCTATATTGCCACCGGCATAGCCGCCTACCAGCATCACTGCGCCATGCACTTGCTTATATTGGGCTATGGCGCCTTGCACCAGCGCTTCACTTTCCTGCGGGTCGGTGAGGTTTACCACGCGGGTATCCAGCTGTTCATGTTTCGGCATTGCGGCTTTATCAGCTTCGCTGACTACCGTGGCTACCACCTGGTATCCGCTATCCAGGAATTTCTGCGTCACAGCTGTTCCCAGGTTTCCATTAGCGCCTGTTATAATTATCGTTTTCATGTTGCTGCTTTTTGGGTTAAACTATTTTGGTTGGTGATCTTCCGCTAAGTTCGCTGATTAACTATTCTTTTGCATTGTTTTAAATTATAGCGCGTTCAACCCTGCAATCGTCACAAAACATTCCTCTTTCGCCCCAAAACCCGCCTGCGCTACTTCATAGTATGCTTTTCGCATTACGTCTCTTCGTTTTTGCTCAATAAACCGTTACTTTTGTCTCCCCAAATATTACTTATGCAATTCCTGGATTTTGAAAAGCCGCTTGAAGATCTTTATGGCCAGATAACAAAGCTAAAAGAACTGTCGGCAAAGAGCAAGGTGGATGTGACCAATAGCATACGTGAGCTGGAAGCCGCAATAGATAAGACCCGGTCTCAAATATACGAAAACCTTACCCCGTGGCAGCGCGTGCAGCTAAGCCGCCACCCCGAGCGCCCGTACACCCTTTATTACATAGAGAAGATATTTACCAACTTCACCGAGCTATATGGCGACCGCCAGGTAAAAGACGATAAGGCAATGATAGGCGGCATGGCCGAGCTCAACGGTATGCCCGTAATGGTGATAGGCCAGCAAAAAGGCATCAATACCAAAATGCGCCAGATGCGCAATTTCGGCATGGCCAACCCGGAAGGCTACCGCAAGGCCCTGCGCCTGATGAAGATGGCCGAAAAGTTCAATCATCCCATTATTACATTTATAGACACTCCCGGCGCTTATCCCGGGCTCGAAGCCGAAGAGCGCGGCCAGGCCGAAGCTATTGCCCGCAACCTGTTCGAGATGGTGAACATGAAGGTGCCGGTGATCTGCGTCATCATAGGCGAAGGCGCATCGGGCGGGGCTTTAGGCATAGGTATAGGCGATAAGGTAGCCATGATGGAAAACACCTGGTACTCTGTTATCTCGCCCGAATCTTGCTCATCCATACTCTGGCGCAGCTGGAACTTTAAGGAGAAGGCAGCCGAGCAGCTGAGGCTCACGTCATCCGACATGAGCAGCTTTGGCCTCGTAGACGATGTGATACCTGAGCCACTTGGCGGCGCTCATGCCGACCCTGAGAAAATGGCCGAAACCCTGAAATACTACCTCATCAACAACCTGACAGATATAAATAAAATAAATGCTGAAGAGCGAATAAACCTGAGAATAGAAAAGCTGTCTAACATGGGTTTTTATGATGAAATAGATGTAGCTACAGACAACAACGATCTCGCTGAAAAGCAATTAGATAGGGTCATTTAGCCAGCTTTTTTATCACTGAAAATAATATAAATACTTCTAAGATCATACCCCTTCTTGTGAAAATGTATTTTGTTATTTCTTTTAATGGTTAAATAATATTTTTAATGATACCTGCTAAAAAGCTCAAGGGTACCGGTGTAGCGTTAGTAACACCTTTCACAAAAAACGGCAGCGTAGACTATCCCGCGCTCGAGAAAATAGTACATAATGTCATCAAGGGCGGGGTCGACTTCGTGGTAGCCATGGGCACCACTGCCGAAGCCCCCACCCTCTCTGCTTCCGAAAAACAGGCCATACTCTCAGCCATCGTTAATTATGCCGATGATAAGGTACCTGTTGTCTGTGGCATAGGTGGCAATAATACCGAAGAAGTAATACACCAGCTAAAGACTATGGACCTGCATGGCGTAGAGGCTATACTCAGCGTAGCGCCTTACTACAACAGGCCATCGCAGGAAGGTTTATACCTACACTTCAAAGCCCTGGCCGAGGCTACCAATAAGCCCATCATACTCTACAACGTACCTGGCCGCACCGGCAGCAATATACTCCCTGCTACCACCCTGCGCCTGGCCGCCGACTGCCCCAACATAATAGGCATGAAGGAAGCCAGCGGCAACCTGGTACAATGTATGGAACTGATACAGCACAAGCACGACGACTTCACCGTACTCTCCGGCGACGACAACCTGGTGCTCGCACAAATGGCCATAGGCATGGAAGGCATTATATCGGTAGCTGCCAACTGCTTTACCAAGGAAATGACCGACATGATCAACCTCGCCATAGTAGGCAAGTTCGACAAAGCCCGCAAAGTACACTACAAGCTCCTCACCGGCATAGACCTCCTCTTTGCCGAAGGCAGCCCCGCAGGCGCAAAGTGCGTGCTCAAGCAGCAAGGCGTATGCGAAAATATCCTCCGCCTGCCATTAGCCCCCGTAAGCGAAGCCACAACCAAAAAAATAGCCCAGTTCTTAAGGATGGCATAAAGATTACATCACCTATAAAAGTAAAACCCTGCTCACCGGCAGGGTTTTCTGTTTCCCCAAAAAACTTTGATTATCGC
>JABDHF010000037.1 GCA_013285595.1 Bacteroidota bacterium | reverse complement strand
GCAAAGAAAATGGCAATAAATTCATAGCCCGCGGCTGCGAAGAGCCGCAGCAGCTAAAATCTATCACCGCCTGCAACCGCGCATGGATAGAAGAAGGCCTTAAGACCCGCGACAGCTTCACCATCATCCTCACCACCCTGCGCAGCAACGAGAGCCCCGTGCGCATCTTCTACACCTTTAACCCTGAGTGCGAAGGCAACTACCAGAACTTCTGGCTCTATAACGACTGGTTTGCCGACTGGTGGCATGCCGGCAAGCTATCGTACAAGGGCGTTCGCACTTTTAAGGTGCGCATAAACGGCATGGAAAAAAATGTAGGCATCCGCTACCGCATCACCCATACCACCTACCAGCAAAACCCTCATGTGCCGCCAGAGCGCATAGCCTTTCACGAGCATAACAAAGGCTACTACTATACCGTATACACACAAGGTATGTGGGGCTATAAGGTCACCGGCGGCGAGTTCTGGACACAGTTCCGGCACAACAGGCACACTGCCGATATAGACTGGCTGCAAAGCCCCCTGCATGTGGTGCTGGACAACAACCTGAACCCCTACGTAAGCGTAGCCATGTGGCAGATAGACGCCGATGCACACCAACTGCGCCAGTATGATGAGCTACCCTGCTACTCCCCAGACAATAGCGCAGGCAAAGCCGCCCGCAGGCTAATAGCATGGATGCGCCGCATAGACCACCAGGACGTAGTATACCTCTATGGCGACAGCACCGCCAATGCAGGCAACACCATAGACGATAACAACGCATCGTTCTTCGAAAAATTTACTGCCGTGCTGGAAGATGAAGGCTATCATGTAGTGAACCGTGTGGGCCGCAGCAACCCACGCGTGCAGCTGAGCGGCGAGTTCATAAATGAAGTGCTGGAAAACGGCTGGGATGGCTGGAACATCGTCATCAACAAACAGTGCCACGTATCTATAGAAGACTACACCATGGCCAAAAAAGACAAAGACGGCAGCATCCTCAAAAAGCGCATCACCAACAAAGAGACCGGCCAGAGCTACGAGCAATACGGCCACTACAGCGACACCATGCGCTACTTCATCTGCACCGTGCTGCAGGATGAGTACGAAACTTACGCTACGCGTGGGAGGAGAGGAGTGAGGTATGCGTAGAGCGTAAAATATGTATAGCCTACGCATTTACCTAATCTCCTAAATTAGCGATAACATTAACTTCGAACTTTATTAATTGTTATCTTGCATTCGACATGTCAATAAAAGCAAATATAGAAACTGGATTGGCAATTAAAATTGAAGGTGAATTAGGTGAATACCAAACATTACCTATCGAATATCTTATTAAAATAGCGCTATCCTTACAAAATTTAGTCAACACAATTGCAAGCTCAGATATTTCAGCTGCTGAGACAGACTTAGATAATTTTAAAATAGAATTGTCTGGATATAAAAAAAGCAGCGCTATACCGGAGTTTGTGCTTACGCCTCGCGTTAATTTATCCTTACACGACAATGCACTTAAACAAAGAAATGATATAGCTGGGCAGGTTGACAGTATATTAGAAATAACAAATAGCGGCAAATTTTCCCGATTAATAGAACTATATCCTGATGGTAATAGAAATGGAATTATTGAAAGCGTATTTGATTTTACTAATAGTTTCGACGACTCGCCAACGTCATTTGGTACATTAAATAAGAAGGGTGAATTTATTGGTTCTTATTCCTTACATAAACTTAAAAAAGAAGCAAAACAAAAACTACTATTAGAAATACCAGAGGTGAAGTCATTTGAAGCGCCTGAAGAATATAGTGAATTTCGGGAAATTCTAGTTACAAGGAATAAAAATAAAACCAGCAATAAAGTTATTAATACTATAAAAAAGGACGGGCATTCTATTTCTTATACACCCGACTTCATTATTGCCAATAACCGAAAATACATTTTCAATTCTTCACCAGTCTCATTACTTCAAAAAGAAAAAGACCACTATATCATTAAAAATGATTTATTAGATATATACGCGGTAGGCGAAACTGAAGCCGAAGCCGAAAACGATTTTGCGGAAGAGTTCGATTATTTATACCAACGCTTAAATTCTTTAAGCGATACTAATTTATCCGATAGGTTTATTGCCATCAAAAACTTCATTAACTATTTCGTAAAAGATGTTGCTGCATGGTAATTAAAAGCGATAAAGCATATAAGAGTTTAACCAAAAAAGGTTTTCTTGATGCACCAGGCGATCATACCTTTCTTGAATTCTACCACAACGATAAATTATTTGTGCGTACTAAGATTAGCCATGGTTCTGCACATGATTTAAATGATTTTTTAATTGGGAAAATGGCAAGTCAATGCAAACTAGATAAAAATGATTTTGCTGACCTTGTAAACTGTCCGCTTTCTGCAGAAGAATATTTGAAGAAATTAATAAATAAGGGCATAATTAATTAAATAACCTTCTTACCATCCTGGAGTTATTGTTAGTGTCCAAACAATTGAACCTGTCCTCAGACTGCAATAACACAACTTTTAACCTTTTACTTTCGCTATAACAGCCCTTCTACGCCACCTTTTTCAGTACCTCCTGCATAAGCCCGGCCAGCGAAATAGCCGTTACATCCCCA
Source organism: Bacteroidota bacterium (assembly GCA_013285595.1). Classification (GTDB taxonomy): domain Bacteria; phylum Bacteroidota; class Bacteroidia; order Chitinophagales; family Chitinophagaceae; genus Nemorincola. Next base: position 23,254 of record JABDHF010000037.1, on the reverse strand, counting down.
CCCATTGGAAATTTGTCCGCGCCGGAATAGATCACAAATTTTTTATCAGCCTTAATATCTTCACAGGCTATATGAAACCCTTTGGTCAGTACAGGCGCAGTGCTACGCTTTATTTCTATAGCCCATTTTTCCTGCCCTGAAAACTCCAGGATAAGATCGATCTCAGCGCCGGATGCTGTGCGGTAGTAATACGGCAGCGCCCTGCCCTGCACCGCTGAAAGAAGGTTTTCAATTACAAAGCCCTCCCAGCTGCCACCTACCACAGGGTGGCTTAGCAGGTCGTTGTAAGCGGAGATGTTCAGCAAGGCATGTACTATGCCGCTATCGCGCACATACACTTTGGGGGCTCGTACCAGGCGCTTGCCCGCGTTCACCGCCCAGGGCTGCAATCGCCTTACCAGCAAAAGGTCAACCATCAGATCCAGGTAGCGATTAATAGTTACGCTGCTTACTTCCAGGTTCCTTGCCAGCTGCGATGCATTGAGTACCCCTGCCTGGTTATGCGCCAGCATTGTCCAGAAGCGTTCCAGGGTTTGCGCAGGTATTCTTGGCCCCAGTTGGGGTATGTCGCGCTCCAGGTAGGTGCGGGTGAAGTCGCGCCGCCAGCGCATGCTTTGGGTATCAGACCGCGCCAGCAGGCTTTCCGGAAATCCGCCCCTCAGCCATAGCTGGTTAAGCAGCTCCGCTTTGCCATCTGCAAATTCCAGCACATCTATGCCGTATAGCTCCAGGTAGCTGATGCGCCCGGCCAGCGATTCCCCCGACTGCCGCAATAGCTCCATAGATGCAGAGCCCAGGAACAGGAAGGCCCCTGCTTTGTTGCCTTTACGCCTTTCTTTATCAATGATGCCACGCAGCGGCGCAAATATTTCCGGGGCACGCTGTACTTCGTCCAGTATGATCAGCTTGCCCCTGTTTTCAGCATGAAAGGCAGCAATGTCTTGCACCTTTGCGGCATCTGCCCTGCTTTCAAGATCAAGATAGATCGCCGGTATTTGTTCCGATAAATTCAGGGCAATGGTTGTTTTGCCTACCTGCCGTGGCCCCATCAGCGCTACAGACGGGCTATGCAGCAAGGCCTCCCGCAGATCTGCTTCAAGGCGTCTTTTCATCGTAATCATCATTGCAAATTTAACACAAAATATTAAATTTGCAAGGTTAGATATCAATAATTTGTGCTTCATCAACAACCCTTTCGCACTAGCTGCTAAGTTATTGTTGCAGATTTAAACCATGCAGATTTAATATTTAATATTAAATTTGCATGGTTTAATTTTCGACCATTCCGATAAAATGGCGTTCCCGCCAGCATATTTCTGAAGTCCGGCCCAGCCCAAAATTCCAGGAAATCTTTAATTCCATAAATCCCGGCTCATACAAGCCTCACCCTCCTAAAGCAATAATTATCAAACAATTACGTTTCCTTCTCAAACCCCCAATGTGTATATGAAGAAGACGCTGTTAGTAACCCTTGTATGTTTATCGGCATATGCTGCGCAGGCGCAGGTATGGAATTTATCCATCACATCCGGCCTCGGTATCTCCCGGCTTATACCATCTGCCGGCTCCACGCATGGCGGCGGTGTTAGCTATGGCTTCCAGAAGCCCGGCATCTGGCTCTCGCCAGAAATTGCGCTTGCCGTCAACGATCATAGCAGCTTCAGCCTCGGCTACCAGTATGCAGAGAACAACGCTGGCATCTCTTTCAAACCCGCCGGAGCCAAACACCCTACCGACTATGAGTATGACGAAATAGACCTGCACACCCTGTCTGTGGGCTATCATTTTCACACGCTTATCTTCCACCAGTTCATACAGGTAGGCTATTTTGCAACAATGGGCCTCGCTTATGGCTACATGTCCGCCATGGGCGGTGGCGGCACTTCAGGCGATGGCTCCGGCGGGGTAGTCTCTTCCGGTACCAGCCGCATCTCAGGGTTCGAGGTCATTCCCACCTTCTGGACACCCACCAGCGCCGTTGGCTTTATGATAGGCACCAATGCCCGCAACCACAAAATAGCCGACAGGCTCAGCTTCACCGCCTCTGCCAACATCTGCTGGAAAGACCCCTACACCAGCTACAGCAAAGTGCAGTACAGCAGCGCCACCACCCAATACGCCCAAACCAGCAACGCACAATACAAAGGCGCACCCCTATCCATACAAATGGGCGTGAGCTACCGGCTAAAGCAATTTGGCAAAGCCAATTAACCGCCTGCATTCTCTTTAGATACTTAGCTGCATACTACTATTAAGCATCGTTGCGTCGCACACTGCATCGTTCGTCATACCGTCGGCATTACACCCATTGCCATATTTAAAACACCACACGGGAAACCGCGCCTTTGCATCTTTGCCTGAAACCTCTTTTCGCGTAAACCCAAAAAAATAAAAATAAATTTGCGTAACTCAAAAGTTACTCATAAGTTTGCGTAACTTAAAAGTTACTCAATATGAAAAAGATCAGTCACACATTATTTTTCCCACACGGCCCTGAGGTTGTCTGGCAATACCTCACCAATGCCGACCTCATGGAGCTATGGCTCATGAAGAGCGACTTCCTGCCCGTTGCAGGCCACCAGTTCCAGTTTCGTATACCGCCCATGCCGCAGCTGGAGTTCGATGGTGTTATCCATTGCAAGGTGCTGGATATTGTGCCAATGAAAAAACTGTCGTACACATGGAACAGCGGCCCCGGCGATGGCAAGTTCACGCTCGACTCTGTAGTAGAGTGGACACTGCACCCAAAAGACAATGGCACAGAGCTGCAGCTGCAGCATACCGGCTTTAAAGGCACGGAGCACATCAACATGTTTGCCGCGCTCGAAGGTGGCTGGCTGCAAAACATGAACAAGATCCTGAAGCTTGCAAATACCGCAACCCATGGCACAACCACAGCTTGATGTTTTCCAGGTCATCGCAGACCCCAGCCGCAGGTATATGCTGCAGCTGCTCTCCCAGCAAAGCCTCACCATCAACAGCCTGGCAGAGAACTTCGACATGAGCCGCCCCGCAGTATCCAAGCATATAAAAGTGCTGCACGCCGCAGGCTTCATCTCCATACACGATATAGGCCGCGAGCGCCACTGCACCCTGAAGCGCGAAGGCTTCACAGAGCTGCAGCAATGGATCAGCTTCTTCGACAAATTCTGGATCACCAAACTCAAGAAGCTCGAAAGCATTCTTAACCAGAAAGCAAACTGATAACAAGAAACAACTAAACAAACGAAAGCCGCTACCAAATACCTGGCAGCGGCTTATCAATTTTTACAAATAACTACAAATAATTGTACAATTTGTATAATTATCGTAAATTTGCGTTAGGTAATTACTTATGAAAGTAAAGATCATCCGGGTAATTGATAAGGCTGTGGTTGATGCAAATATCATTCAACCAGGTAAACTACCACTACCATCGCTAACAGAGGGGTGGAGATTTAACTTTAAAAAGCACTCAAAGAGAAAAGGCTTCATAACCTATGTATTAGTTGGCGAAGATTCGCCGGGCAAAATAGAAGGATGTCTCATCTTTCAGATGAAAAATACTGTTGAGCCATATATGGCTTTCATCGAAGTCGCACCTCATAACCGGGGTAAAAATAAAGTGTTTGATAGAGTAGCCGGCTGTTTAATTGCATTTGCATGCAGGCTCAGTTTTATACATGGAAAAGATGATTACCAGGGCTGGTTAGCCTTCGATGTATTAGAAGGAAGCAAAGAAGATGAGATCAGGCTGATGGCCATTTATTGTAAGAAATACGGAGCACTAAAATATGGTGATACGACGATGGTCATTCCGCCTGATGCCGGTGAGCAATTAATAGGTGACTTTTTAAAATAAAATGCTATGAAAAAAAATAAAGAAATTTCCGTCAGTGATATTTGGAATAAGGGTAAGGCAGATGGCCTCGGTGATTTTATTCTCGCCCATTCCAAAAAGCAATCGCCGGAAAGATTATTGAAGAATAAATTATTATCCATTCAATACCAGATCGAAGATTACATTGAAGGCCATAATTCCGATAAAAAGCTGATGATACTCGACTTTGTAAAAATGTATCTTAAAGCGCTGAATGTAACGCATAAGCGCCTTGCCGAACTGTTTGAAATGAAAGACAGCAACCTGCATAAATATTTAGTAGGCGAAAGAAAGTTAAATACAGCTATCGTTCTTAAGCTAAGCTCTTTTTCTCATACTGATCCGGAATATTGGCTGCGGGTAGAAGTTAAGAACGAAATGATCGAGATCAATAGAGAAAGACAAAATACTAAAGATTATCAAAAATACGATTACCAAAATCTTTTAGTGCCTTCTGAATACTAAACGCTAATTAAAACAACAAAAGCCGCTGCTATCACAGGCAGCGGCTTTACTATTTAATAAACAACTTTACAGTCGCTAAAACACCACGATAAACTCACTCCCCTCACCCACAGCGCTGCGCACCGTTATATGGCCACCCAGCGACTCTATCTGTGTGCGGGTTATATACAGGCCTACGCCCTTGCTGTCTTTGCCGGGGCGCAATGCCTCGTCCAGCCCAAACATCCGCTTGCTGTTCTTCTGCAGGTCTATGCCCTGGCCATTATCTTTTACTGATAGCACTGGCTGCCCGCCGCGCATATAAGTGGCTACAGTTATAGTTAATGGCACACCCGGCCTTGAATACTTCAGCGCATTGTTGATGAGGTTATACAGTATACTTTCCATATACGCCTGCGGGTAGTGTATCACTTTCAGCTGCAGGTCAAATTCTATCACCGCCTGCTTCTGGTGTATAAGCCCGTGCAGCTGGGAGAAGATGTGTTGCGTTATGCCCACTATATCGCATTCGTCGTGCTTTATCTTTTCGTTCAGCTCTATGTCGGCTACTTCCAGCAGCATGTTCAGCGTATGCAGCAGAGATGCGCTGCTCTCATGTATATATTGCACTGCCTCGTTTATAGTAAATTCATCTTCGGTATCTGCATCATCATTAGCCGCGAGCCCTTCCTTTTTCATTAGCACTTCCGAGAGCATTTTTATATTAGCGCCTGCACCGCGCAGGTTATGGGCTATCATGTGTGCTACGCCTTGCAGCTGCTTTATCCTGTCAGTCAGGTACGCGTATTTATATTCGTCTACTTCGTCAATCACATCTACCTCCATATTGTTTGTGCTAGTGATAAAGAGCGATAAAAAATCGTACCATATAAATAATGTTGTAATGATTATTTATAAGCTATGTACCGGCCTGTATACAGTGCGCCATACATAGGTTTCTCATTACCATGTATAACTTTAACAAGCCTATGTCCCCACAAAATTTGAGGAGTAAATGCAGGAAGAAGTAAGAACACCCATGGGTCAACGCACCACTACCTTCGCCGTTTGCACAATATCTGCTGCCACGGCAGTTACTAAATAAATACCTGCAGGCGCGCCTGTTTGTATGCTGGTTTGTTTATTGGTAATGGTCCATAGCTCTTTAATTTTTTGCCCTGCAATATTGGTGACGGTGATATGCACTTGCTCATCTGTGGCCGAGGAGACCTCTATACTAACATCACCATCATTAGGCTCCGGCCATACCGATAATGCTGCATGCTCAGCAACTGGCCCGGAAGCTATACCGGTGGCGGGCAATGTAACTTTCCTTATCGTTGATGATACATCATCAGCTATATAATAATTCCCGGCAGCGTCTACAGCTATGCTTAGCGGCCCTTCTAAATATGCAGCCGTGGCAGGGCCACCGTCGCCGTTAGAAAGCCCACCCACCCCTATACCCGCCACCGTAGTGATGATACCCCCAGCAGTTACCTTCCTTACCCGTTTGTTGAACATATCTGCTATATACAAATTACCGTCTGCATCCACTGCCATACCACCCGGCCGCTGCATCTCAGCAGCGGTGGCAATGCCACCGTCTCCGCTAAACCCTCCGGTACCATTTCCCGCTACTGTAGTAATAATTCCGGCAGTATTTATCTTACGTATTTTATTATCATAATCCGCTACGTATACATTACCCGCGGCATCTACTGCCACATGGTTCGGGGCAAAAATATATGCCGCTGTAGCGGGCCCGCCATCCCCCGGGATGGCAGGGTCAGTCCCAAAACCAGCTATCGTAGATATCATGCCCGATCCATCTACTTTTCTTACCCTGTTATTACCGGCATCAGCTATATAAATATTGCCGGCATTGTCTACTGCCACGTCTCTCGCTGTTAGCCCTGCCGCATTAGCCGGCCCTCCGTCGCCACTGGCCGCGCTGGCGCCAGAGCCTGCCACTGCGTGTATAATACCGTCAGTAGTTATTTTCCGCACTCGCAGCGTGCTGTCGGTTATGTAAATATTACCAGCCCCATCCAGGGTAATGCCCGAAGGGCTTATCAGGCTTGCAGCAGTTGCCGGGCCGCCATCGCCGCCACCGCCCACTGCGCCTGTGCCTGCTATGGTTGTTACTATGCCGGCAGCATTGATCATTCTTATTGTGCCGCTGCAAATACTTGCAACATAGATATTGCCGGCATGCTCATGTATATTACCAAAGCAAAAGATGGCAGCAGTGGCTGGTACCCCCTCGCCGGTATCGCCTGACATGTCACGTACTCCGGCAATGGTACTAATTATCTGCCCGTGCGCACTAAAGCTCAGCAGCAGTAACACGGTGATCATACTTTTCATGTAGCGCATAGTATAGTTGTTTGCTATTTATATAGACGTAATATAAGCCGGGAATCTTTGGTTGCAAATTAAATTTTACCCTGACAATATTACCTGCGATATAAATATCACACTTCACCATTTACCATTAACCATTAACCATTGATCATTAATCATTAATAATTAATAATTAATAATTCTCCCGCCTGCGCTCAAAAACATACAGCAACTGCACCATCACGCTGGGGAAGAATATGTTGCCGCCTATCGTTGCCTTTGCATAGTCTTTGCCCCGCCACAGGTAGTACTCGTTATTGTTTTGCGCCTTTATGTATTTCATATCGGCCTCCAGGCAAAAGTAAAAGTTGCTGTTGGGCAATATGCGCCAGAGCCATCTGCCGCCAGCCTGCACCAGCGGGTACATAGTAGCGCTGCCGGTATCTCTCAGCCACACTGCATTGCCGCCTGCATAGCCATCTACATTATCTTCCGGCTTTATCTGCGCTATGCCTATACCTGCAAACAGCGCCAGGTATTTATCCCAGTCGCCCATGCGATAGTTAAGGTTCAGCGCAAAGTTATGGTCTGTGGCAAAGTCCTGCAGACCGCTCTGCCCGGCGCTGTACACAGGCACCCGTATACTTTTTATCAGGTAAGAAAACGTAGGGTACACCACGCTACCCTTCAGCTCATAACCCACCACACCGCTCAGCCCCACGGGGTCTGTTTGTACAAACACCTGCTTACCCACGATCACCGGCACACCATACTCAAAACCCGTGCCTATCAGTAGTTGTGCATCGCTTTCGGTGAAACACCACAAGCTCAGCAGGCATAGCCACACACTTTTTTTAACAACAGGGCCAACCATGCGCACGGCCATTATTCTTATCATATCAGGGTACTTTAACAAACGCGGTAGCGCTCAATATATTGCCCCTCACAGCACAGTTCTCACCCAGATTCAAAACCATTAATTTCCCTGCACAAATAGTTCGCATGAAACAAGAAGAAAAGGAAATAAAAAGAGGGTCACCGGCACAACTGTATCATTCCGTAGCAATAAGAAATTCAAAAAACAGGCCCTCCTCCTCCCCAAAAAACACATACAAACCCGCGCTGGTAAGGCATTCTGTACTTTACACATATGGGCTGCCGCTCCCTACTTTTCTACTCCCCACCGCTATAGCTTTGCCCCTTACCTTCCGTATCTGTTCATCAAAAAAGGCAATAAACTACAGCTCGAAAGAACTTGAAAAACGCACCATCACCTCCCCCAAAAACACATGCAAACCTGCGATGGTAGGGCATCCTATATTTTACACATATGCGCTGCCCATTCCCACTTTCCCGCTCTCCACCGCTATAGCTTTGCCCCTTACCTTCCGTACCTGTTCATCAACAAAGGCAATAAACTACAGCTCGAAAGAATTTGAAAAACGCACCATCCCCTCCCCCAAAAACACATGCAAACCCGCGCTGGTAAGGCATTCTGCACTTTACACATATGCGCTGCCCGTTCCCACTTTTCCGCTCTCCGCCAATACCACTAACCAATCCAAATCCCTCAATTTCCAAGCTCAACCGACACCACTAGCCAATCCCAATTTCCAACCTATGGTTACCAAATTGTAAACAACAATATTATAATAAAATGAAACCCCATATAAGGTGCGAAAAAAAATTAATAATTAATAGTCGTCACGTATTCAGCATAAAAGGAGTATAATTGTATTTCTGCATTTTTAATCTCTACAAAATACTTACCATGCCGGGCTTATTGGGTATATTATCGGAAGACCAGATAAGGAATTACCACTCCATACTGAGCATAGCCCGCGCAAGGCTGGAAGCGCTGTATGTGGGTAAGCAAATGCTGCTATATGCAGGCAGCGCCGCCGCAAGCCCGCAACGATACCAGATACTCAACTTCAATATAGTGCCCGTGGAGCTGGGCGGCACCAGGATCACCGAGGTAACTACTATAGAAGACATAGTACACCAGGAAGATGTTACCGACCTCACCATCATGCTGCGCTACAGCGATAGCGCCGGCCACGAAGACCTCGCCGAGCTCAACTCCTTTCTCAGTGCCAATAACATAAAGGGGCTGTAGATCTTTACCATCAAAACAGGTTCTGCAAGCTATGAGTATTAGCAGCTTCGCGCCTCAGCGTTAAAGATTCTCTACCCAATTTTCGTATTTTGCAGCAAAAGAATGCTATGCCAAAATATATTATTCTGCTGCTGCTCTCCCTATCTTCTCTGCGATCATTTGCCCAGCACGATGTGCCGCCTACCACTGAGTTCGCAATAACCGGTGCAGTGAAAAAGCCCATGAAAGTAACCATCAGCGCAATGCTGCAAATGCCACAGGATGCAATAGGCGATGTGACCATCACTAACCACCGCGGCGACCCTAAGACCACGGTGAAGCAACTAAAAGGCGTACTGCTCAAAACCCTGCTCGACAGCGCGGGCATCCTGTCCGTAAAGCCCAAAGACCTCAGCGAAATAATGATACGCCTGATAGCCAGCGATGGCTATAAAAATGTGTACTCGTGGAACGAGCTTTTTAACACCGAAGTAGGCAACCACGTATACATCATCACCACTATGGATGGCAAACCTATGGACCAGGTAGACGGCCGCATACTGGTGCTGTCGCTGTCCGACATGGTATCGGGCAGGCGGCACTTAAAGGGATTGGCAACGGTGGAGGTGGTGAAGATGTAGGCCATGCTCACCGAGGCGGGAATTTATATAAATCGTATCTTTGATAATAAAATTTCGAAGCAATGAAAACACTGAACGTGTCAATTTCCGACAATGAATATAAGCTGTATGGCATAAAAAAAGACAAGCTCACTTTTTCTGATATTATAAATATTGTTAGTAAGGCATTAGCAAAACAGAAGCTTGATAAAAGCGCGGCTATTGCCAAACAAGCCGGCCTTTCGGAAATGACGATGGACGAGATCAACGAAGAAATTAAAGCCACAAGGAAAGATGCAAAGGATCGTCATTGACACTAATGTGCTTGTTGCATCCCTTATTCACCAATCTTTTCCTCACCTGGTCGTCAGTTTATTCTTTATTGATGAAGATATTACCTGGTGCATATCTGAAGAAATAATGCAGGAATATAGAGAAGTTTTAAACAGGCCTAAATTCACCAGGTATGCCAACTTCATAGCCAATGCTGAGAGCTTATTAGACGACATCGAAGAGCACGCAATAAAATTCTCGCCGACAATAAAACTATCTATCATTGGCGACGACAGCGACAATAAATTTTTAGAGCTTGCAGAGGAATGCAACGCACATTTCATTATTACAGGAAACACAAGGGACTTCACAATGACAAGCTATAAAAACACGCTTATCGTATCGCCAAAAGAATATTGGGAAAAACATAGGTAGGCATAGAGGTCTGCAATATCCCCCTTTTCACTCGCATCCTTTTTTTATCTTTATACCTCACCTCAAAAAACACATTTTATGGAAACCACAAAGAAAATACTCAATGTATCTATTGCCATAAGTATAGTATTACTTTCACTCAGCGTTTTTATTTATTCAGTTAAGGATAATAAGGCTATTGCAGCACCGGAGATGACATCAGATGGTTTTGTTATTGCAGGAGTAGCGGTGGGTGAGCGCACGGCGGTAATTGGCTACAATCCCCAAACAAGACAAACCAGGGAATTAGGGGAAGTTAGATGGGATAAGCGCTAAATTTCAAACTGAGCCACTACCCCTTTTTTTACCCCTGCACTTTTGCTACATATTATTGTATCTTCATTGCACGCCACAAAACATAAATTCTAATGAAAGCAAAATACATAGCCGTTATCAGCTGCCTTCTCCTCCTTATTGCTACTGCCAGCATTGCGCAGCCGCCACTTGTGCTGCCCGATGCCAGCCAGCTCTCTGAGGTGCAGCAGCGTATAGGCCTCACTGATATAGATATTGTATACCACAGCCCGTATGTGAACGGCCGTAAGATATGGGGCGCCCTGGTGCCCTACAATGCCGTGTGGCGCGCCGGCGCTAACGAGAACACCACCATCTCGTTTACTGACGATGTTACCATCAATGGCAGCGCACTGCCAGCAGGCACTTATGGCCTGCACATGATCCCTGCCGATGGCGAGTGGACCATCATCTTCTCGCACAACCACACCTCGTGGGGCAGCTTCTTTTACAATAAAGACGAAGACGCCCTGCGCGTAAAGGCAACACCACAGGTACGCGACTTCCAGGAGTGGCTCGACTATACGGTTACCGACAGGAAGCCCGCATCGGCAAAGGTTACCATGTCGTGGGAGAAGCTGAAGGTATCGTTTACCGTAGGTGTAGATGTAAATGCGGTAACGCTGCGCCACATACGCGAGCAGCTGAGAAACCAGCCAGGTTTTGGCTGGCACGGCTATGAAGAGGCCGCCCATTACTGCATAGTAAATAAGTGCAACTACGATGAAGCGCTGGCATGGGCCGACAGATCGGTAAAGATGGAAGAGAACTATACCAATGTAGCCGCCCGAGCGCAGCTGCTGCGCCTGCTGGGTAAAAATAAAGAGGCCACCAAAGAAAGAAGCCGCATAATGACACTGGTAGAAAACGCTAACGAAACACAGGCAAACCAGTTTGGCTACGAACTGATGGCGGAGAACGATATAAAAACAGCCATCGAAGTATTTAAGCTGAATGTAAAGAAACACGCCGATAGCTGGAATGCATACGACAGCATGGCCGAGGCCTATAACAATGCCGGTGATAAAAAGCAATCGCTCACCTACTACAGGATGGCATTGTCAAAAGCTCCCGCAGACCAGAAGCAACGCATAAAGAGCACTATAGCTACTTTGCAGAAAGCGTAAAAATTCAGCCTTAGGTATTTTCCTTGATCAGCTGCTGGGCCTTTAGCCGGGCATCGGCCTCATTTTCCGCCCTTACCAGCGCATGGATGAGAAACCCCTTGTGCTTCTGTACTTCTACGTTTTCTTTTAATTCCACATCATTGGCCAACTTGCAGGACGCGATGCTGTTTTTCACAAAAGTGATCTTATAGGTTTGCATTGGGTATTGGGTAGCTTGGTCGGGCATAAAATTAATCGCTGTTTGGGCATGTAACAAATAGTTATTGATCCAATAGTTAACCGGGTCAGCGCCAGTGCCCGCGCGGTTATGGCGCGTTTTTTATGCCCGGGGCCTGCTCTTAAAACGTGCGCCCCATAAGGGCGCGCATCCTGGTCTTACTTTGACATTACAAAATGCACCATAAAACCGTCAATTCGGGCAAAAGAACTATGCCAGCGTCTTGCTTTTTTTTAATTTCCCATTATATTTGCGTCGCAATATACCGTTCTCAAAAACGACCAAAATTTTGATAAACATCCGGTTATACTTGCCTGCAAGTTAATGGCGTAGGCGTAGTTTATCCGATCGTTGGGTGCTTGGTCGTACCTTGAGAAGAGGTAGGCTGCTAACCTACGCTACTTTTCTTCCACACATCTTTTCCCCAACGGCATAAATAACGGCTTTATTAATAGATAAGCTACTGGAAACTATCGATTATCTTACATTGTATTTGCCCCAACAGCATAGTACAAGAATAGTGTAACCCAAACCCGCCGTGTGATATAATGATACAACGCTGCTGCATACTGCTGCTCACCCTACTGGTTACCTGCCGGGCTTTTGCCCAGTCCGACAGCCTGTTGGCGGCCTACAACAAGGCTACCGACCCCGAGGAGCGTGGCACGCTTGCCTTTGCCATTGCCAGCGCCATACCCGATTCAAAACCCGAACTATATGTGGCTTATGCGCGCGCAGGCTATGCTGCCGTCAGCAATAGGAACATATTGATAAAGGGCCGCCTTGCAAATGTCATCGGTTACTACCACGAGCATACCGGCGCTTACGATTCGGCCATCTATTATTTCAAGATCGCCCTTGCCACGGCAAAGGCAGTGAATAACCCTAAGGTGGCCAATACCATGCTGGGCAACCTGGGCGAAGGCTACAGCCTGAAAGGCGACTATGCCCAGGCCCTGAACTATGAACTGGCAGCCCTCAACTATTATGAACAACAGAAGGACAGCAGCAATGCGCAGCGCCTCATACTTACCGTAGGCAATACCTATTACCGCATGCACAACCTGCACCGTGCGCTCGACTATTTTAACAGGCTCTATCCCGCATGGTCCGCATTAAAGACACAGCGGGCCGCCGGCCTGTTCAACTCTATGGGCCTGGTGTATGGCGAGCTCGGCAACCGGAAGAAAGAAGCCGACCTATTGCAGCGCTCACTATCTATAAAGCAGGAGCTCGGCGACTCCATAGGCCTGGCAAAAACCATGAACAGCCTGGGAAAAGCGGCCATAGCCCGTGGCGATAAAGCAGAGGCCACCAAATGGTTTACAACATCGCTGGCCATAGCCAGGGCTGTGGGTAGCAAGGTAATGGCAGATGAGGAGGCCCAAAACCTTGCCTTTGTAAATTTCAGCAACGGCAATACTACAGATGCCATAAAACAATACAAGGAATCGCTGGAAAGGGCACGCACCGTGGGCGACCTGCGGCTGGAGAAAGTAGCGCTGGAAAACCTCTTCTCCGCCTACGACACTATTCACAATTACGATTCGGCCTACCGCTACATAGCTGAGTATGAAAGCCTGCAAGACACCGCACGCAGCAAAGACTACCTGCGCGAGGTAGCCGATGCCGAAACAAAGTACGAGACACAAAAGGCCCTGCGCGACCGCGACCGCCTGCAATACGAAGAGCGCCTGCAGGCCGCCGCTGCCGACCGGGCAGTGCGTGGCCGCAACTTTGCCATAGGCATAGGCGCCGTGGTGCTGCTGGCGCTGCTGCTCATCTTCTGGCTGGCATGGCGCATACGGGGCATACGCGCAGCTACGCGTGAGGAGCAGGGCTACACCCGCGCCATATTTGAAGGCGAGCAAACAGAGCGCATACGCATAGCCCGCGACCTGCACGACAGCATAGGCCAGATGCTGGCAGTGGTGAAAATGCGCCTTTCTAACATGCACGACCTGCCACCGGCAAAGCTTGCCGAAAGCGCCAACATATCTATGGACCTCGTAGACAAGACCATCAGCGAGGTGCGCACCATATCGCACAACCTGATACCTGAGGAGCTTGCTTTTGGCGTGGTGCGCGGCCTTGAAAACCTGTGTAACAAAATAAACACTGCCGGCGAGGTGGAAGTGCAGCTTACCATAGCCGATGCCGTGCGCGCCCGCAAGTTCAACCAGCAGTTCAGCCTGTCGCTATACCGCATTATACAAGAGGTGCTGGGCAATATGATCAAGCACTCCGGCGCATCGGTGATCAGCGTGACCATGGAAGAAAAAGAGCACCTCATTTTCCTGCAGCTCACAGATAACGGGCAGGGCTTTGACACCGGTAAAATAAATGCATCGAAAGGCATAGGCTGGAAAAACATTTTTGCACGGGTAAATCTGCTGAATGGCCGGCTCGATGTGCGCTCTGAGCGCATCAGCGGCACACGCATAGAGATCACCATACCTCAATAACAAAACATGGACACAGCGGGCAGCATAAACATACTGATAGCAGACGACCACCAGATGATCATAGACGGCATCAGTGACATGCTTGCTGCCGAGCCCGCCTATACCGTGGCCGGCACTGCGCCCGATGGCAGCGTGGCACTCGAAATGATCCTAGCTAATCCGCAGGCGTATCAAGTGCTGCTTACCGATGTGTCTATGCCCATACTCTCTGGCATAGACCTGTGCAGGGCGGTGAAGGCAGCTTACCCGCACATACAGGTACTCGTACTATCTATGTACAGCTCAGCCACGGCAGTGCAGGAGGCGGTAATGGCCGAGGCCGATGGCTACATACTAAAAAACTCGGGCAAGCGCGACCTGCTCACCGCGCTGCACCGCATTACCGGTGGCGGCACCTATTTCTCAGAGGCCATACTGCCCATCATCTACGGCCAGTACCAAAAAGCAAAGACCCAAAGCGACCTCGCACGCCTCACCACCCGCGAGCAGGAGATACTTACCCTCATAGTAAAAGAGCAAACCAGTGAAGAGATAGCCGCAACCCTCTTCATCTCTAAAAAAACTGTAGACACCCACCGCGCCAACATCCTGGAAAAGACCGGCAGCAAAACAACGGTAGGGCTGGTGAAGTGGGCGATAAAGAATGGGCTGGAGTGAGCAAAGGCACGTAATTAGACAGATAGCGATAAATTATGACAATGCTCATTCAATCAAATATTAGAACAACAATTGAAATAAGTATCTTTGGCTAATTAATAACTGGAATGAATAAAGATCAAATACTTAAAGCACTACAAGATGAAGTTGCAACCTATAATAAAGTGATTGCAACAGAAAAAGGGGATTGGATTGTAAAAGGTTTTATTGACATTTACAAAAGAATTTATACAATTTCAATTGATACTAAAGTTGTGTCTAAAGTAATTGAATTACTCTTGATACCAGCATTTGAAGAGTTTGCAAAGAAAAACGATTTAACGCTTGAACTTCCACCCCAACAAAATTTCTATCCCGATCTTTCATTTACTTCAAATAAAACTGGCGAAAAATTTGCCGTTGATATCAAAAGCACATTTTTAGATAATAAAGGCAAAGGTAAAAGCATGACTTTAGGTGCATTTACTGGATATTTTCGCAATCGAAAAAGTACAAAAAACACTCTTCATCCATATGGTGAGTACGCTACGCATCTTGTTTTGGGAGTAGTCTATTCTCAAAATCAGGTAGATCCGAATGAAAAGGACATTTATAGCATAGATGAGTTAGGAGAAATCCAATCTGTTATTAAAGATTTCAAATTTTTCGTACAACCAAAATATAAAATTGCATCCGCCAGTCCTGGAAGTGGCAATACTAAGAATATCGGTTCTACAAACGATATTAATAAACTAATAAATGGAAAAGGAGTATTCTCTGACTTGGGAGAAGAAGTATATGATGACTATTGGATGTATTATCTAACAAAAGACATGGCACAAGCATTAGAGATACCAAGGCCATATGCCAATTTAAAATCTTATTTGGAGTATAAACAAAGAGGCCAAGATGTGCTTACTAAGCATAAAGAAGAAATAGAAAAATTCATTGAAGAAGAAAGTGAAAATGAACAAGAAATAAGCGACGATGAGTGAAAAAAATATTATACCTCCGATCAAAAGTCAAGGAATTAAGACAAAATTAGTCTCTTGGATAAACGATATTGCGCCTAAAGTTAGCGGCAGATGGATTGAACCTTTTTTAGGTACGGGAGTAGTTGCGTTTAATTCAGGTTATAAAAAAGCTATCTTGAACGATACAAACCCGCACATAATAAATTTCTATAAAGGAATTCAGGAAAAAAAAATTACATCTCATTTAATGAAACAATTCCTCAAAAAGGAAGGCGAATTATTAAGTATTGCGGATGACAATGGCTATGATCATTTCAGAAAAGTGAAAACACGTTTTAACGAAGAGTTTTCTCCCTATGATTTTATTTTTCTTTCAAGAGCTGGGTTTAACGGAATGATGCGATTTAACAAAAAAGGACACTGGAACATACCTTTTTGCAAAAAGCCTGATCGTTTCGCACAGGCATACGTAACAAAGATTTGTAACCAGGTTACAGCAGTTTCAAAAATAATACAACCTGAACCCGACTGGAAATTTTATAATAAATCTTTTACTGAAATAATACCACAAGCAACCGAAAACGACATCATTTATTGTGACCCCCCATATTTTGGCCGATATGTAGATTATTATAACGGCTGGACAGAAAAAGATGAAGAAACATTATTTCAAATGCTTAGTGAAAGTAAAGCAAAATTTATCCTTTCGACATGGCATCATAATGACTGGAGGGAGAATGAAATGATTAATAAATTCTGGAATAAATTTAATATTGTTACGAAAGATCATTTTTACCATTCTGGTGGCAATATTGAAAATCGTAAATCTATTGTAGAAGCTTTGGTCTGCAATTTCGAGATTTCTCATATTCAGCAACACAACCACGTACAAGACAAAGAAATTCCGACTTCTCAACTAGCACTCCAATTGTTTTAATTTATCTGCAAACGTCGAATACTGAAATTAAACGCCAACACCCTCCACCCATTACATTCCTCCATAATACTCAGTACTTATACCGATACGAAATACCGACAAATACCTATTGTCCTCCCTGGGTATTGGGGTCACCTTTGCTGTATAAAAAACTGAGCTCATGAAAAGACTTGTAATTATTCCCGTGTCGGCATTATTGTTTGCCACCTCTTTGTATTCCTGCAAGAAAAGCAGCAGCAGTACACCTACCCCAACACCCACGCCTACTACTACCTCTACACCTACGCCCACTACCGGCGATGTAGACGGCGCACTGATAAGCCTGAAAATAGATGTGGCTACCGCTGTAGCAGGGGTTACCTATACTATAACTACAGAAACGGGCGTGGCTACGTTCTTCCCAAGTGCGGGCAACCACGGCACGTATGTAGATGGCGGCGCAGTAACCGTAAACACCGTGGCGCTGGAGAAGCAGACCAATAACAGCTATACCAAAACAGCTACCACAGGGCAAACACCGGCAGACCTGAGCTTTGACGGCGGCAGCAGCTGGACGGTAGCCGGCAATGGCAGCGTACCCGCATTTACTTACAGCCATACAGCGGCGTTCCCAACCTTTACGGGCGATATACCTGCCAGCATCACGCGCAGTGCAGGCCTTACCATTACGCTGAGCGGCAATGTAAGTGGCGCTGACAGCGTTATAGTGCTGATAGCGGCAGGCACTAAATCGGTTACGCACACAGTAGGGGGCAGCGCATCCAGCGTTACCTTCTCGGCATCAGACCTGGCCGTATTCTCTACCGTTACCGACAACACTGCGATACTGGAAGTAGACCCTTACCGCCTCACCGTGAAAGCAGAAGGTGGTAAAAACTACGCCTTCGTTAAAGAGCGTGCTGTGGTGAAGAACATCAACATCAACTAAGCCCATAGGGCGGTGCGATACCATTTGAACATTGACAGTACACTATTTCGTAGCCCCGGCCAAAAAAGGTTCGGGGTTACGAATAAAACAACAAACCATAATTACCGGCAATACTATCGCTATGAAGTACTTTTTCATCATACTGCTGCTGGCATCGGTATCTGTTCAAAATGCTGATGCACGTGGGCGTGGCTCACTGGCCGACTCGCTGATGTACCTGCATAGTGTAGCCAACAATCCCGACTTCAACGGCCTCGTAGGGCCTATGCTGGACAGTGGTCGCTATGGCAGGCGCTACAGCGCACCCGCTATACTTGGCTGCAGCGGGGCATGTGCCTACCAGCTATATACCCACTCCTTAAAGCTGGAACTGGTATACCTGCATGGCAATGATGAAGCCGGCGCAGCAAAAAAAACAGTGGTGCGCCTGTTTAGCGACCTGGTAAAAACTGGCAACTACAGAGTGCGCATGCTGGCGGCCGACCGCCAGGTGCTGGTGCAGGGCGGCCGCGATATTATGGAGTATAACTACAGCGACCGCGCCGATGAAACACCATTGAAAATAGACATCTACCAAACGCCAACTGTGCTTGCTGACGAAACACCTTATGCAGGCAAGTTCCCCGAGCTGCCATCGCCAAAGGCTGATCCGCAGATAGTAGTGTACAAGCGCAAGGGCTGTAAAGACGCCGTGGAGCGCGATAACGGCATCTTCGCCAACGGCGTGCTCATCAGTGGCTCTAAAACTATAAGTGGCTGCAACGACTTCCTAAACGGCACCTGGTATAGCGACGACTGGCGCACCACCGGCAAAGACTGGGCATTTGCCTACGTATGGGTAGCGCCCACTACCAACACTGCAGATACCATCTTCGGCAGGTTTGCCTTCTCCTCTATGGAGCAGTTCTCGCCCGACAAGCAATATGCGGTGTCTTATGAGCATGCTTATTATCGCGGTGTGTTCCAGGCGCGTAAGGATGCGCCGGAGTTTATAAAGGCGAACTACGTGCAGCAGGAGCATAAGCGGGACGAAGATGCAAAGCTGGCAGAGCAACAGTACAACTCGGCACATGCCAACGACACATACACGCCACACACCTACCAGAAGAGCGAAGCGCAAATGCAGTATGAAGAGCGCCAGAACCGCTGGAATGCCCGCTGGACAATGCCCAAAGACTGGAAGCCAGCCGTAAACGAAGACCAGAAGCGCCGCGATGCACTGCACCAGGAATCTGTAGACTATTACAACAAGATACACCCCTACGGAGAAGGCACTAACGACCGTAATGGCAACCCCATACGCTAAACAACAGTTGAGTTATATACCCGTTTAACTTAAACCAGCGCCCCTTTCAAGATGATGCGTAATTTTTTCAGGGGAGCGAAAAGCCTTCAATATTTTTGAAGGCTTTTTTATTGCTGCTGTGCTGCCAGTATTTTCTTTATCACCACTATCTGCCCCAGGTGGTAGTGGGTGTGCTCTATAATGCCCTGTATGTTGCGGTAGTAGTTGCCGTACTTTTCGTCGGTGAAGGGTTCCCACAGCTTGTCCTCGGGCAGTTGCGCTACAAGCGCGGCAAAGATCTCGGCATCGGTAAGGCTCTTGCTTACCATACGGTCCCAGTCTTCCTGAGCGTTGATGGGCGGATGATCGAAGCTGTGCAGGTCCTTAGCATCAAGCGGCCCTCCCTCGAACACTTTTATCACAGCATCTATATAATAGTTGGTATGGAACACCAGCGTAGCAATGGTATTGAGGCCATATACCTGCGTGGTGGCCTGCTGCCAGGTAACACCCGCCAGTGTGTCTTTAAAGTTTACCGAGGCCCAGTTGCCGCCGGTATATACGTCTCGCAAGTGTTTCGCGAGGTGTGTGGTGAGGTGCATGTGATCGATTATTTTTGCGGTTGTAAAATAGTGAGTTTTTTCCGAATCATGCCTGCAGACAAGACACCGTAACCATTGTGTTCTACCGTCCGTATAGCGGAATGAGCTATTATTTCTTTTTAGCGCCTAATCCAAAAAAATCTTTTTTTAAGCTGAATTTTGACGCTTTTACGATTGACTTTCTGCCTGAACTGCCCGGCCTTCCAAAATTCAGAGATTCGTATAAAAATAAGGAGGTTGTGCAAGTTGACGGAGAAGATATTCTTTTTATCAATCTTGACGATCTAATTACAAATAAACAAGTTTTGGGAAGAGAAAAAGATGCCAATGACATAAATGAACTCAACAAGAGACGTAATAACGAACGATGATGAGTAGCTCCTCACCTCATAAACTTCTGAAAAGCCATCCAGTCGAGCTGGGCCTGGTATACGGTGGCGGCCATAGCGGCCTGGTCGCGCTCCATTTGGTCGCGGTAGTTATTGATGGATAGCTTTAGCTTTTGCAGTTCTTTCCAGTGGTGGCGCACTTCGCCTTCCAGCTTATTCTTCTTCACCGCCATAGCCGATGCCAGTTGCTGAAAGTCGCCGGTCATCAGGTTATAATCGGGTATGTAGGTGAAAGCCGATGCCATTTGCCGCTGCCAGTTAATAAGTATCTGCATGTTTGCCGGGCCTATGCCGGGTATCTTTATGTTGGGCAGCTTTTTTATGTCGGCAGCGGTGTTTATACCATTGCTATACAGCAACAGCTTCTTTGCCGGGCCAAACGACTGTATCTTATGGTCACTTATCTCGAACCTGGTCAGATATGCATCGTACTGCACCTGGTAGTAGCGCTCTTCTACTTTTTTCTTCTGCCGGTCGTAATCCTGCGGCATATCTTTTAGCTGTTCTACCGCCCTGGTAAGCTGCACCAATATCCTGCTGTGCAGATCCAGCTGCGCAGCATCGTTGTACCGCTTTATTTCCTGCTCATACCTGTCTTTCAGCGAACGGAACAACCCCTCGCGGCTGGCCAGCTCTATAGCCAGCGCTTTAGTATTGATAAACTTACCTTTTACAAACGGAACGATAATTAAAGTAATTAGCCCCAGCGACCAATGCACAAAAAACAAAGCTACGGCCAGGAGGCCGGTGATCACATAGAACTTATTCCTCGTTCTTTTTGCCGCGCGAAATTCCTCAGCTATGGGCCGGGCTGTTAGCTGTGCCTTTCTATAGTCGTTAGAAAGTGTTTTGGGGTGAATGGGCTCTACGCGGAAGCCGCTGATAAACTCGTCTATATCTGCCAGCTCCGGCACGGCCTGCAGGTGGGCATCGCTGATAAAGTAGACTATACCGGCTTTGTTCCTGAAGTCGCACCAGGGGCAGGTAGCCAGCTGCTTTGGGTAATAATGTATCGTATCCCACTTGCAGTTTATTAGCTGTGGCTTTAGTATGTCCAGTTCTCGTGTCCAGTCGGCCGTGGTGGGCCTGCTGCGGGTTTCAAATGCCTGGTGAAATAAATGGACGATGCCCGGCGTCAGGCTGTTAATATCCAGGCTGTTTTTCGCAGGGTATAATTTTTTATGTTGCTTTGTTGTTGAGTATGCAAATTCCCCCTGCACTATAGCCTTCTCCTCGTCATACTCCCCCTTTGCCGGGTTGATACCCGTAAATGGCGCACGGCCCAGGAACAATAATTGGAAAATAAGCGTGGCAATAGAAAAGCCATCCGTATTTACCGACCGTACCGTATGGGCAAACGTGCCTCTTTCCAGCAGTTCTGGCGCGGTATACCGTGGTATGCCCACATCGCAGTAGTAATACACATCGTCCTGCTTCACCTGGAAAGAGTCGCAGTCTATGAGCGCTATCATGCCACGTGAGTTAACGAGGATGTTAGCCTCATTGATATCGCCCGCTATAACGCCCAGGCCGTGCAGCTTATGAAAAGCCGTAGCTAAATTTCGCGCCACATGCACCAGGAAGTTATAGCCTTTATCAGGGAATATCTTTTTCCTGTCCATAGGGCTAAAGAGCATGTGCAGCGGCACATAAGCATCAAACCGGGCCATTACAAACCCGCAGGTGTTACCGGCGCTGTCGCGTACCACATCCTGCGGCCATGCAGCGTATTGCAGCAGCTCTGCATCTTTCAGGGCCGTCATGCACCGCAACTTGGCAGCCTTTTCTTTATTGGGTAGCTCGGTGTATATCTTCAGCAGCAGGTTCCGGTTATTCGCATCTTCATACACAATGCCTTCCCCGCCCCTGCCTACTTCTCTACCCACCGTATAAGTGGCCCCTGCCATTCCGCTATAGGCCTGCATTTCCGGTTACTATTTTAGTGGCTAAGAAAAGGGTCTTATCATCATCGGTGCGGCTATTGATGGCGTCGCCGGATAAGTAAGTGCCCAGGCGGTCGTTAAGCCCCAATACCTGCTCTTCTTTTTGCGCTACCCGCAGTGCGTTAAAGAAGCCTTCAAAGAAAGGCTGGTGCGCCGTTTGCAACTCGTTATTCAGCGCCAGCATTTGCAACCCATCTGTAAACATAGCGATCTCTGACACCTGTTCGTCTATTACTTTAGTCTTTAGGTTCTTAAAATTAGGATCGTCTGTTATAAACGAAGTAGTATTCTGGTACTCCCCATTGTGCGGCCACCACACGTGCGTATGATAGCCATCGCCCGGGTTGCGCACAATAGCGCCATCGCCTATCTGCATGTAGCAAGCCTTGCCGGGATATATGATTGCGCCCAGCAGCGTACATGAATATTCATCTATCGGGCAGTTATTTGTTTCGGCCGCACCCGCAAGCTCATCGTAGATAAGCTCTGCCAGTTCTACCAGGTGGTTGTCCTCTATATCTACACCATCAGTGATCCATTGCACTACCTGCGCCAGCGCTGTGTCCACGGCTTTCTTAGATGCTTCTGCTGCATATATTGCACTGCCTGCGCCGTCGCTTACAAAGGCTATCAGCACAGGCTCCTCGCCCGCTGTTTGCAACGCACCAAAACCAATAGCATCTTCACAGCCTTTACCATCAACAACGTGCGATGAGCCTATAACACTCTGCCCTATTGCTTTCCAACTCATAGCTCGGCCCATCCGCTTGGTGGTAACAGGTTAATAGCGCTGCCAGGGTTCTTGCTCGACACCATTTTCATAGATGCAGACAGCCACATAAAAAACTCGCGGAACATCAAGCCCCGCAGTTTCAGCGGCGCACGTTTTGATATTTGGCTAAGCGCAGCCATATTAGCGTTCTCTACGCCTATGGCAAAAAAGGCAAATGAGTTCCGGGTCTCTCCTTCTTTTATCAGCCGTGCGGCATTGGCCACATCGTCTGTGGGCGCACCGTCTGTTATAAGTATGATCCATGGCTTGTAGTAGCCTACGCCATTTTCTTTATATACCTGCTTTCTCCTGTTTACGAGGTCCACGGCAAGCTCTATGGCGCTGCCCATGGGCGTATCGCCATCGGCTACCAGGTCGCGCGGATAAAAATGATTTACCGTAGTAAAGTCCTGCTCCAACTTGGTAGGGCCAAATGTGATCATGGCTAGCTCCACCCTCTTCGATGCCAGCGCATCGCCCCTCAACTCTTCCTTCAGCGTTTGAACACCCTGGTTTAACTGCTGTATAGGCGCACCCGACATAGAATACGAGGTATCCAGCAACAGAACAC
>JABDHF010000036.1:25307-26244 GCA_013285595.1 Bacteroidota bacterium | reverse complement strand
GACCCGGGCGATACATCGCACCAATCGAAGCCGTCATTTCGCAGTGGAGTGCAGCGAAGCAAACGAAATGGAGAAATCCCCTTAGCATTTGCAATCAGTTGATCCGAGCGATGCGCCCACTCGTCCGCGAATATTTTCGCAGATGCGCCAGCCCCGCGTTTGTAACGCGTGCTACCACGGCATCGTATTAAAACGCTTTTTCATTAACTTTACACCATGGAATGGAAGTCATATATAGTATCTGACAAAGAAGTATTACTAGGGAAACCAGTAATAAAAGATACCCGGATATCTATTGAACTGATACTTGAATTATTATCCACCGGCTGGAGCGAAGAAATGATCTATGAAAGCTACCCTACCCTGCAACCTGTTCACATGAAGGCTGTATTTTCTTACCTGAAAGAGTGTATGCAGCATGAACTATTTTTCCCTCTACCCAAAAGCGCATAATGAAGTTTCTGGCTAACGAGAACTTTCCTAATCCAAGTATTCGCATACTCAGGAATAATGGGCACTATGTGAAAAGCATTAGTGAAGAATTAGCAGGCATCCCCGATACAGAGGTTATACGCATTGCTCAAAGTGACAATCTTATTATCCTTACCTTTGATAAAGATTATGGAGAATTGTTATTTAGATATGCTTTGCCACAGCCTCCTGCCGTAATTTTTTTCAGAGACAAAGGGGATAATCCGATATTTGCCGGCAACCGTCTTGTACAAATGCTAGCTGATAAAGCAATAGTTATTGACAATTGTTTCACTATAATTGAGGAGAGCAATGTCAGGCAAAGGCACTATTAAATAGCTTTAAAACATTTTAGCTAAACCTTCATCTCCCAAATGTTTTCACGCATGGCACCGGCGGCACGTTTCTAACGCGCATCACTCACTTAGATTCCAACCCCATAATTTTCCATCCTAAATGCCACACC
>JABDHF010000036.1:21688-25297 GCA_013285595.1 Bacteroidota bacterium | reverse complement strand
CAGATTTCCAGCTGATAAGGCCGGGGTAGCGCAGGCTGCGCACATCGAGCCCCCATAATTTTCCATCCTAAATGCCACACCATGCATTACGGATCTACATATAATAAATATCAATTCCCACAGCTTTTCATAGCACTAGTGCGCAAGAAAAACATACCCATCCGCTCCCCCAAAAAGCATCTAAAATCCGCTACAGGCAAGGCTTTCTATTTTCATACTATACACCCTATTTGGGCTATATTTATACTATACGCTACGAACATATTCATAAATACATCAATCAAATGGGGAGCATCAGAGCACGATAAAAATACACCGGGGTCCTCCCCGAAAAAGCACCTCAAATCCGCTACAGGCAAGCCTTTCCCTTTCTACACACTGCTACCGGTTTGCTCTGCATCCATACATTCACCACCAACTTAATAATGCAACTTAAAGCAACATTACATAACAAAAATCCCCGGAATATCATCTCAGGGATTCACTTCGTTATGTTTAGTTCTTAACCGGCTTGCCATTATACCGGCAAAATCAGTACTTTGTTATGGGCTACGGCCTAAACAACACAATGAGTACATTCCCCGACATAAGCAGTTACATCTTTGAGCTGCTCACAAGCGTAGGCTTTGCATTCCTCACCGGCCTTGAGATCTATAATAAAACCGACGAGGCGTCGCGCGACTATCTGTTTGGGTCTGAGCGCACTTTTGCATTCATAGCCTTATTAGGCTTCGTATTGCTTAAGTCAGATGGTATTGTTCCCCATATATACATAACCGGCTTTGTGGTTACAGCCGCCTTCCTGCTCGTCTATTACCTTCAAAAGATACAGAACAGCGCAGCCCGCGGCATTACTATTATTGTCCTGGCATTGCTTGTATATACATTCCCACTCATCTTCCAGCTATTCCCCATATGGTTCTCCATGCTCATCATTACGGTGATCACAGTGCTGGTAGAGCTAAAAGACCGCATCAAAGAATTCTCAAAGAAGATCTACACTGAGGATTTCATAACCCTGGCAAAGTTCGTCTTCCTCTCCGGTGTCATTCTACCCTTAGTCCCCGATAGGGAGATCATAACAGGCATACCCGTTTCGCCTTACAAGTTGTGGCTCGCTATAGTGGTTATATCGTCCATCTCTTACCTTAGCTACTTGCTGCGCAAGTTTGTATTCCCAAAGGCAGGCTTATTAATGACCGGCATTTTAGGTGGCCTGTATAGCAGCACAGCCACCACCTTTATCATAGCAAAGAAAAGCAAGGAACAGATCGATGCCCCATCTCATTATGCAGCCGCAATACTTGCCGCCACATCATTAATGTTCCTTCGGGTGTTCGTCCTGGTGGTGATCTTTAATGCCACACTAAGCGTAAAGCTCCTACCCTACTTTCTTATTCTATTTGCCGTGAGCATGCTCACCACTTTTTTGATCTACCGCTCGGGGCCAAAGAAAGTTACCGAAGCGGGAACAGAAGACGTAAAGCATCAAAACCCGCTTGAGCTGGGCATGGCATTCATCTTCGGGGTGCTATATGTAGTGTTCTCCTTGCTCACGCAGTATACCATGCAGTACTACGGCCACAGCGGCCTCAATGTACTCTCATTTGTAGTAGGCTTTACTGATATCGACCCCTTTCTGCTCAATATGTTCCAGGGCAAGTATGCAGGTATTACCGCTGCACTTATAAGCGCAGCTACACTCCAGGCTATAGTTAGCAACAACATACTGAAAATGGCCTATGCAGTAACGCTGGGAGACAAAACCATAAGAAAATACATCCTTATCGGGTTTGCAGTAATCATTATAACCAATGTGGTGATGCTCTTCTTAGTGTAAAACGGCTCCGCTCCCCGCCCCTCTCAGGAGAAAGATGTTATGCTTTGCCTATGCTTTCTTTATAAGGTCCATCAGCCTGTCCACATCTGCTTTACTATTATAAATATGAGTGGAAACCCGCAATGAGTTCAGGCCATTTTCCGGCACGCTGCGGATGCGCACCTTATTACTGACGCAGACATCGTAGAACTGCTTGGGGTCTACTCCTTTTATTTTAAAGCCATTCACGGCGCATCTCGAGCTTTCCTCCGTTGGCGTTAGCAGCTCTACCTTATCCCCAAATTCCAGCAAGCGGTCCTGGGTATACTTCCCAAGGCTTTTTACCCTGTTATGAATATTCTCAATGCCGATCTCTTCTAAAAAATCTATCGATGCATTTACCCCTGCATACAAGCCATTAGCCTGTGTGCCGCCAAAGTAGCGGTGAGCGCTATGCGCATATCCACCAGTGGTAACGGGGTTGGTCATAATATCCCAGTTATCATCGTCAGTGCCACCACCACCATAAAAAGCCTGCACGGTATTCTGGAATTCTTTACGAACGTATAAAAAGCCAGTACCCTTTGGCCCCAGCATCCACTTGTGGCTGCAGCTGGCATAGGTATCGCAGCCCATATCATGCAGGTCTATTTTCATCATTCCGGGGCCATGCGCGCCATCTATCAGCGCGAACACCCCCCTATCTTTAGCCAGCCTGCATATTTCCTTTACCGGTAGTATTTGCCCTTGTGTGCAAGGAATATGTGGTGTGGCGATAGCCCTGGTCTTTTTGGTGATCAGCGCAGCTATGCGGGTAAGCGTTTCATCAGCAGTACTTGCAGGGGTATATTTTTTGATTACTATACCATGCAGTTTCTGCCTGTTCATCCACGGTGCAGCGTTACCTACGTGCTCATGGGTGGTTAGTATCACTTCGTCCCCCTTTTTTAGTGGTACTCCCCAGCATACCGTATTTATGCCCTCGGTTACATTGTGCATCAAAGCTATCTCATCGTCATTGGCACCCACAAATTTGGCGATCTTTGGAGGGGTATGTTCATAGCTACCATAATTACCGTTCTGGTCGGCATCCATCTGGCTCGCGCGCATAGCTTCTATTACAGGATAGGGCGATGGGCCAAAGGTGCCATTGTTCAGGTAAGCCCAGTCAGTACTCAGAGGAAATTGCTTTCGTACATTCTTCCAGTAAACTTCATCATCAGGCGCAATTGTTTTGCCGTCACTATTCCATTGTACCCTGGCAGCAAGCGTCTCGATCTCGCTAAATGACAATGCGGCCAGCACTGAAGCTGACCGGATGAAGTTTCTCCGGTTAAAATTCATAAGTTGGGGGAATTATGATAACTTAAATATACGCTTAAAACAATAGCAGGGTAATGTATACCGGAAAATATAAATAAAAAGCTATTGCACTGGAATGCCCGTCATTTACTTCAGTGGATTGCGGAGCTTCCACTTGGCATCTTCCATAGTTGAAAAATAGTTAGCAAACCAGTTACTGACCACACTGGCAATGTTACCAGGCTTATAAAAATACGCTGTCTCCACGGCCTTGGCGCCAAGACTCGCCTTTGCATCAAAAGAGGTCCTGCCAAGTCTTAGCTGGCTCTTCTTAAGCTGTATAGCCCGCTCCAGCCCTGTAAATAACAGGTTGAAGTAAAGCTGGTATTCGGCATTAAGATCATAGTCAAAACCTACATAAAAAACATCATAGGCTTTGAGAGATATAAAGGCAGTACTGAATGCAATCAGCTGAGCGCCTTTGAAAA
>JABDHF010000036.1:0-21678 GCA_013285595.1 Bacteroidota bacterium | reverse complement strand
GAAAAAGCCCAGTAGCTCAAACTCGTCTTTATAAAGGCTTTTCAACGAAGAAAAGTGATTGGCGTCGGGGTTAGCCAATACAAACGGCTGGCTGTCGGCTACATTTCTAAACAACCTGTGAATGTCTTGTTTGTAATGCTGTATATCATCTTCAGATAGCTTTTTTATTACCAGTTGGTTTCCCGACTCCAGTATTTTCTTCGCCCTTGCTTTATACTTACGCGAAAGGCTCTGAACATAATCGTCAATAGTCGTCCATTGGTCGTTAACGTCCATGGTCATCACCATATCTTTCCACGGTGTTCCAAACCCTGCAGCGGTAAGCCATTTGCGTATCTTTGCGGATGCCGGAATATCTTTTAAGATAAGCGCGGATGCACAATCATCTGATGCTATTTTTTCTCCGGCAGATGCTATAAGTTCAGCCGCCTCATCTTTACTAAGCGAGGTCTCATCATAAGAAAAAGATGGGGTTTCATTACGTAGCGCATTGCCCAGGATCACCACGCTTACTTTCTTCAGATCAAGAAAAAACCGGAGGATACGCCTTACAAAACCAGTATTCTTCTCCAGGCTAAAATTCTTTGACGTAAGGGTAAACAACTGAAAGTATGCAAAGAGCACCGGCTTATTATTCTTGCTGACCACTACATACCGGAATGATGTACCTGGGAGAGAATGCTCCAGCGCAGCCAGGTAATCATAGGATAATTCTTTGGCTGCGCCCTTGTTTAACAACTCCAGCTCTTTCCTTATTTCACTAATACTTTCCCTAACTATAAATCCTGTTTCGGCTTTAGCTTTTGTGCTTTTGAACAAGCTCTTCAGGCAGGCTGTAATGCGGCAATCATCGTATTGGTTACTAGCAGGTAATGTGGCCGCAAGTTGCTTGTGCATTCGTTTCTTTTATCCAAAAATAAGAGAAAATAATGCACTGCCACAATAAATGCCGCTTAGCTCTTTATTGTGGCAGTACGATCTTCCTAAACTGTACCCAAAGTTGGTGAAAAAATATCTTTCGACGAACCTACCAACGACAGGAATTCCTGCTTAGGACCAACCTCCGGGCTACTGGCTTTCAGTTGCTCCTGGAAGCGCTTAAAGGCAGGCAGTTCCAGCAATATCTTCTGGTCTTCATCTGCCCTGAAAAAAGCGGTATGGGTAAAGGTCTTTTCGTCTGGGCCCAGGCATACATGGTAATTGATGTCTGGGTTATTCAGTTGTCCCAGGTCGTTCATCACTACACTTATGTTCGTCTTATTCTGGCCGGCGTATTCTGCTGTTGTAGTGTAGGTAACTCTTACAATTTTCATGATTCGATTATTTAATTATGTGAGATAATTCGCATTTACTTCTTAAAGTTCTGGATCATTTCTGCTTCCTTCTTCAGGTCTGCAGCAAACTGCTCGAACGACTTATCGAAAGGTGGAATATGCTTTGCATACATCGGGAACATAAAGCCTCCTATTTTCTCATTCATCGAAAATAGTACCGTTCCATCGCCATTATTAGTAATTGCATATACCCTATGCCCTTGGCCGTCGCCCCATTCCAATAATTTATTGGTCTCCATCTTTTTCACCTTCAGCTTAAAGGTTCTCTTGGGGTCGAGGGTAGATTTGAGCTTTATCTTCTCGCCCTCGGCAATTCTGCCGTCTATGCACATCAGGTCTACATCTACGCAGGGAGCTTTTGAGATAAAGGAGCATATTGCATTTTGTTTTACCTGTATCTCCAAGTCATTGCCGTCTATGGATATCACTGTTGAGTTCCACCTGGGGAAGTCTGCTGCGTTTGTGAGGAGCTTCCATATTATAGCAGGGTCTGCTTTTATGGTTGTGCTTACGGCCGTCTCCCGGCTGAAGGTCTTTTTTTCGGTAGTTGCTTTGCCATTTTGTGCCATTGCGAGTGTAGCTGTCATGATCGTTAAGATTGTGAGGAACCGTTTCATTTTGGGGTTTAAATTTTGACGATGCAGCAAATCAAAACGATAGGCAAAATGACTACTTTCTATACATATTTTTCCATAACATTTTTATTATGCGCCAGATGATGTAATTGCAGGTCAGCAGCAACAGATTCAAATGGGTCGGTTTCCGTCACAATTTTCATCCTCAGGTCAAATAGCCGTTCCTTATCTGCACTACCCGCTTCTCTTGCCATGTCTATTTTCACTATTTCTTCCTGGAACTTCTGTTTGGGGTTGTATATACCATTAAGCT
The DNA here is from genome assembly GCA_013285595.1 of Bacteroidota bacterium. Lineage (GTDB taxonomy): Bacteria > Bacteroidota > Bacteroidia > Chitinophagales > Chitinophagaceae > Nemorincola. The sequence continues at coordinate 19,456 of JABDHF010000036.1, read as the reverse complement.
CAGAACACTGATGGCAAATGCCCTCTTTGTTGATCAAAGCACATCGGCCATCAAAGACACTGATCATTTTGGCCCTGCCGGTATGCAGGTAATATTTCACCATAGCATCCGTAGTATCAATGATGGTGGCTATCTCGCTCACTTTAAATTCATACACTTCTTTAAGGAACACACACAACTGTTGCTCCAGCGGCAATGACTTGGAGATACAGGTAAAACAAAATGCAATATGCTCCTTTATCTCAAAAGCTCCCTGCGTAGATGTAGACCTGATGTGCATGGATTCTTCAAAAAACTGCGGATTGGCATGTGCCGCTGCCTTGCATACATCGGTTACATTTTCCACCCATCTTTTCTGCGCTCTTAAATTATCCTTTGCAATGTTTGAGGCTATGGTGAATAGCCATGTTTTTAAAGAAGCATCTCCCCTGAATGTATGGAGTTTATCAAGGCCCTTTATATAGGTATCGTGCACGATATCCTCTACATCCGGTACGCTTGCAGTGATACGTAGGAGATAAGATTTGAGCTGCCCAGATATACTATGAAATTCTTCGTTGAAAAGCTCAGTGGTCATGGTCTTGTGATTATAGGTAAAATTAGGTGATAGCTGCCAATTTTAGAGTGCTCTCGCCCCTTGAGGCAACCATTTTCAAAATTGAACTAAATACCCTTTATTAATACCTCACTACTTTTACCTTCTTCACTTCGCCACCTTCTTTCACCTCAACAATGTAGATACCCGGCGCCAATGAGCCGCCTAAAGTGATCTCTGTATCAATTGGCTGGGATGGTTTTGTTTCCATTATCCTGCCTGTCATGTCGTAGACAGTGATGTCGGCATTCCCGGTAAGATTACTTTGTATTTTCAAATGCACCTCGCTGGCAAATGGGTTAGGATATGCATTTACCGTTAGTTCATTTACCACTTCATGTTGTTCTTCCTCGCCAGACTCCCTTGCAGATGTACCACAGCCGCTGCCCACAGGCCCTATGTGGTCTGACGCACCATGGCTTGCGCAATGCGTTGCCACATCAGCAGGGGTGAGCGAAAGCGTAGCAGGTGTGCACCCATACCCATGACAGAAGAGAATATGTCCCGAATGGCTATGATCTACGGCATCTATCACACAAATAGACACCGTACATGTAGAGACGCAGCCATTGCTGTTAGTGATCGTTACCACATAAGTATGCTTGCCTGGAAGCGTTGCCGTAAACACAGGGGCCTGGATATGGGTGTTATTCAGATTAGTAGTGCCACCGGTTGATGACCACAGGTAAGTAAAGCCACTGCCACCGGCAGCCGTAGCGGTAAGTGTAGCGCTTTGCGGGCCATAGCCCAGGTAAATAGTAGTAGGTACGCCACCTGTATACATTGTAGAACAAGGAGTTACCGTTATAGCACAAGACATCGCTGCAGGCTGTGCTATAGTATAAGACCCTGCTGCTGTGCAGCCATGGGCATCAGTAACCGTTACACCATAAGCGCCGGCGGTTTTGCCAGACAGGCTCGATGTTGTTGCACTGCCCGGGCTCCAGAGATAGGTATAACCAGATGTACCGCCGGTTACCGATGTTCTTATGCTCCCGCTATTACCACCGTTACAGCTTTCGTTGGTTACCGTTCCGGCAACAGATAGTGCAGCTGAAGGCTGAGCAATATTGTAAGACCCTGAAGTAGTACAGCCATGCGCGTCTGTAACAGTTACATTGTAAGTACCTACCGTTCTGCAAGTAAGGCTTGGAGTAGAAATACCACATGGGCTCCATGCATAAGTATAAGAAGGTGTGCCGCCGCCAACGCTTGGGGTGATACTTCCGTTATTACCACCGTAGCAACTAATGTTGGTAACTGCTGCACTAACACTAAGTGGCGCTAATGGCTGTGTAACGTTAAATGACCCCACGGCCGTGCAGCCATGGCCATCAGTAACGGTTACGTTGTAAGTGCCACTTACTTTGCCAGTGAGGTTCGGTGTAGTTGCTCCGCCAGGGCTCCATAGATAGTGATAAGAAGCAGTTCCTCCGCTTACGCTGGTTGTAACCGCACCATTGCTGCCACCATAGCAGCTTACATTGTTGATAGTGCCGCCAACAGATAATACAGCAGGCTGTGTTACTGTATAGGAAGCTGATACTGTGCAGCTATGTGCATCGGTCACTACAACAGAATAAGTACCCGCAACAAGGCTTGCCGGATCTGCGGCAGTAGAGCTATTGCTCCACAGGTAAGTATAACCGGGGGTGCCGCCAACCACTGTTGTATTGATGCTACCGTTATTGCCACCATTACAGCTTACATTGACAGCGCTTGCTGTAATGCCCATTGAAGATGGCTGGGTAATAGTGTAAAAGCCACTGATACTGCATCCATGCGCATCAATAACTGTGAGATAGTAAGTGCCTGAAGACAAGCCAGCCGGATCCGCTCCATGGGCTCCCCCGCTCCAGTAATAACTATATGGCGCAACGCCACCGCCAACGGTAGTATTGATACCTCCATCACTACCTCCGTGGCAGCTTACGTTAGTTGTGGTACCTGAAAGAGTTAATGCTGCAGGCTGTGTAATTGTGTATGCAGCCGTAAGCGTACAACCGTGCCAATCAGTAGCTGTTACCGTATAAGTGCCCGCAGGCGCGAAATAAAGATCGTCATACAGTGCGAACCCTGCACCGCCGGTGTTCCAGTTATAAAAATATGGCCATGTGCCACCAGATACATCTGCATCTATAAACCCATCATAGCCGCCATTGCAGTTAATATTATCTACGTGCGTGCTGTACACCAGCGCAGAAGGCTGGCCTACAGAAGCTGAACCTGTAGTAGTACAGTTATGGGCGTCTCTAATGGTTACATAGTAAGTGGCAGGCCCTGTTAAACCGATAGCCGGATTAGTGGTCTGTGCTGAAGGGTCGCTCCATAGATATGTAAGAGGAGCAGTGCCTCCGGTTGGGCCGTTTACTGTCGCAGCACCGTTATTGTGATTACCACCATTGCTGTTGTTACAAGAAATATTAGTTGCAGTAACTGAAGTATAGCTAACAACCGCAGGCTGACCTACAGAAGTCGAACCTGTAGTAGTACAGTTGTGGGTGTCTGTGATAGTTACATTATAAGTAGCAGTACCTGTCAGCCCTGTAGCAGGATTGGTTGTTTGTGCATTGCTCCATAAGTAGCCGAGCTCACCTGTCCCACCTGTAGCACCATTCACAGTTGCCGTACCGTCGTTGTGCGTACCGCCATTACTGTTGTTACAAGAGATGTTAGTTGCTGTAACTGAAGTATAAGTGATAGCGGTCGGCTGATCTACTGTCGCTGAACCCGTAGCAGTACAGTTATTGTTGTCTGTGATAGTTACATTATAAGTAGCAGTACCTGTCAGCCCTGTAGCAGGGTTGGTTGTTTGTGCATTGCTCCATAAGTAGCTGAGCTCACCTGTGCCACCGGTTGCACCATTTACAGTGGCTGTACCATCATTGTGCGTACCGCCATTACTGTTGTTACAAGAAATGTTAGTTGCAGTTACTGAAGTATAAGTGATAGCTGTCGGCTGATCTACTGTCGCTGAACCCGTAGCAGTACAGTTATTATTGTCTGTAATGGTTACATTATAAGTGGCAGTACCTATCAGGCCTGTAGCAGGGTTGGTAGTTTGTGCATTGCTCCATAAGTAGCTGAGCTCACCAGTACCACCTGTTGCTCCGTTTACAGTTGCCGTACCGTTATTATGGGTACCGTCGTTGCTGTTGTTACAAGAGATGTTAGTTGCAGTTACTGAAGTATAAGTGATAACTGTCGGCTGATCTACTGTTGCTGAACCCGTAGCAGTACAGTTGTTGTTGTCTGTAACGGTTACATTATAAGTAGCAGTACCTATCAGGCCTGTAGCAGGATTGGTAGTTTGTGCATTGCTCCATAAGTAGCTGAGCTCACCTGTGCCACCTGTTGCACCGTTTACTGTAGCTGTACCATTATTATGTGTACCGTCGTTGCTGTTGTTACAAGAGATGTTGGTTGCAGTAACTGATGTATAAGTGATAGCGGTTGGCTGATCTACTGTTGCTGAACCTGTAGCAGAACAGTTGTTGTTGTCTGTAATGGTTACATTATAAGTGGCAGTACCTATCAGGCCTGTAGCAGGGTTGGTAGTTTGTGCATCGCTCCATAAGTAGCTGAGCTCACCAGTACCACCTGTAGCACCATTTACGGTTGCTGTACCATCATTATGCGTACCACCATTACTGTTGTTACAAGAGATGTTAGTTGCAGTTACCGAATTATAAGTGATAGCTGTCGGCTGATCTACTGTCGCTGAACCCGTAGCAGTACAGTTATTGTTGTCTGTGATAGTTACATTATAAGTAGCAGTACCTGTCAGCCCTGTAGCAGGATTGGTAGTTTGTGCATTGCTCCATAAGTAGTTGAGCTCACCTGTGCCACCGGTTGCACCATTTACAGTGGCTGTACCATCATTGTGCGTACCACCATTACTGTTGTTACAAGAGATGTTAGTTGCAGTTACTGAATTATAAGTGATAGCTGTCGGCTGATCTACTGTCGCTGAACCCGTAGCAGTACAGTTATTGTTGTCTGTGATAGTTACATTATAAGTAGCAGTACCTGTCAGCCCTGTAGCAGGGTTGGTAGTTTGTGCATCGCTCCATAAGTAGCTGAGCTCACCTGTACCACCAGTTGCACCATTTACAGTTGCGGTACCATTATTATGTGTACCGTCGTTGCTGTTGTTACAAGAGATGTTCGTTGCAGTAACCGAAGTATAAGTAATAGCTGTTGGCTGATCTACTGTTGCTGAACCCGTAGCAGTACAGTTATTGTTGTCTGTGATAGTTACATTATAAGTAGCAGTACCTGTAAGGCCTGTTGCAGGATTGGTAGTTTGTGCATTGCTCCATAAGTAGTTGAGCTCACCTGTGCCGCCGGTCGCTCCGTTCACTGTAGCTGTACCATTATTGTGTGTACCGTCGTTGCTGTTGTTACAAGAGATGTTAGTTGCAGTTACTGAAGTATAAGTAATCGCTGTTGGCTGATCTACTGTTGCTGAGGCTGTAGCAGTACAGTTGTTGTTGTCTGTGATGGTTACATTATAAGTAGCAGTACCTATCAGGCCTGTAGCAGGGTTGGTAGTTTGTGCATCGCTCCATAAGTAGCTGAGCTCACCTGTACCACCAGTTGCACCATTTACAGTTGCGGTACCATTATTATGTGTACCGTCGTTGCTGTTGTTACAAGAGATGTTCGTTGCAGTAACCGAAGTATAAGTAATAGCTGTTGGCTGATCTACTGTTGCTGAACCCGTAGCAGTACAGTTGTTGTTGTCTGTAATGGTTACATTATAAGTGGCAGTACCTATCAGGCCTGTAGCAGGGTTGGTAGTTTGTGCATCGCTCCATAAGTAGCTGAGCTCACCTGTACCACCAGTTGCACCATTTACAGTTGCGGTAGCATCATTGTGCGTACCGCCATTACTGTTGTTACAAGAGATGTTCGTTGCAGTTATTGAGGTATAAGTGATAGCTGTTGGCTGATCTACTGTTGCTGAGGCTGTACCTATACAACCATTACCATCTGTAACGGTTACCGAATAAATACCTGCAGTTAACCCTGTAGCAGGTGCGGCATTTGCTGATGGAACAGAAGGTGTCCAGCTATAGCTCCGCGAACCATCTGTAGCGCCAGTAACAGTAAGGCCTATAGTACCATTACTGCTATTACCACCGTTAGCCGGATTACATGACACATTAGTAGCGGTAGCGCTTACTGCCAGAGTAGTGGTAGAAACAGATCTGAAAGAGATATCATCGAGGCCAAAATCATTACCGGAAGATGCACTATTGTCGTCGTAAATTGTAATCACTGCGCTTGTAGCTGCCCCCGAATGCCAGATAGCGCTAAACTGCTCCCATGGCGATGCAAAGCCCCCCCCGCCGTAAGGTATATTATCGTCGGCATCAGGTATTGTAAAATCAGTACCTAACTCAACACCATTGATAAAAAACCGCAATGTAGGCGTTGGCAATACACCGATAGCTTTTACCCATGCGGCAAAAGAATAATTAGTGCCAGGGGTCACGTCTGCCGTTTCTGACCAAACTAATATTGGGGTGGTCACATCGGAATATCCATTTACCCACATTGCCTTGCCTGAGCCGGTAGTATGATCTCCCGGCTGGAAGAGCGTATGATGCGTTGCTACACTAACATCATAGGTGCCGGCATCCTGGAGTGATGTGGGATTATTAATATAAGCGGTGCTAAAGCCATTAAGGCCATCTTCAAAAGTGCTGTTTACGATCAATTCAGTACCATAGGTAGTTGTTGCAGCAGCGGGCTCAGTAACCGTTTGTGTAGCGCTTGCAGTACAGGTATGAGCATCTGTAACCGTAACCGCATAAGAGCCTGCATATAGGCCTGACGCAATAGCCGAAGTGCTTACAGCAGGAGTCCAGCTATAAGTCAATATCCCGGCGCCGCCAGTCGTGCCAATAGAAATGGAACCATTATCACCACCGTTACAAGAAGTGTTGACCGTGGTTGGTGTTAGCGTTAACGAGCCCGTATTCACTGTCACGGTTTGTGTTGCAGTAGCGGTGTTACCATGCACGTCGGTCACTGTCCAGGTCACCGTCGTTGTCCCTATAGGAAATACAGAAGGGGCATCATTCGCAACACTTGCTATACCGCAATTGTCGTCAGTGACAGGGGAGCCCAGGGATGCACCAGCGTCTGATAACGATACAGGGCGACACCAACCGTTAATGGTAACATTAGAAGGAGCAGTGATGGTTGGGTTTACATCGTCATGTACGGTAACTGTTGCCGGGCATGTATTTGTGTTTAATGAAGCATCTGTAATTGTTAATGTAACCCCGACCGGAGCGCCTACGTTAGCGCAGGAGAACGAGGTTGGGCTTGCACCAAGGCTCAGGCCAAGGCTGCCCGATGGTGTGCAATTATCTGTACTTGCATTGTTAATATCTGCCGCAGTTATGGTAGTAGTACCGGATAGGTAAATATCCACATTATGGCAATGAGCAACCGGGTTTACATCGTCATGTACGGTAACTGTCGCCGGGCAGGTGCTGCTGTTTAATGACGCATCTGTAACTGTCAGTATTACATTCACCGGAGCTGAAACATCGGCACACGAGAATGAAGTTTGGCTTGCACCAAGGCTTAGCCCCAGGCTGCCGGATGGTGTGCAATTATCTGTACTTACATTATTAATATCTGCGGCAGTAATGGTTGTGGTGCCGGATAAGTAAACATCCACATTCTTACAATTGGCTGCAGGTAATTCATTATCGTTTACGGTCACTGTAAAACTGCACGTAGCGTCTGTTGTACAGATATTAGTAGCTGTTGCTGTTACCGTCGTAACCCCAATGGGGAAAGTAGTACCTGAATTCTGAGAATAAGTAATAAGTGGCGATGTTCCGGTAGCTGTAGCCGGGCTATATGTAACTATCGCATTACAAACGCCTGGATCGGACGAATGTACCACATTGCCTGGGCATGTGATAGCGACTGGTGTATTTACGGTTATTGTAATACTGCCGCAAGTACCTGCAGATACACAGCCGCCGGTGCCACGAACATAATAAGTAGTGGTACCAGCCGGGGTAACATTTATGGTAGTACCCGTACCGGCAGGTGTGCCACCGCAACTGCCAGTATACCATTGCCAGTTAGCTGCATTATGCAGTACACCGGAGGCAATGCTTAACTGTGCTGTGCCAGTAGTACAGATGCTGCTATGATCTGCAGCAACCGTAGGTACTGATGGCGCAATACAGACGCCGTTACCTGTTATTGCAAATACGTAGCCTGGCTCACATGTGCTGTTATTTACAGTAACCGTAGCATTTTGCGTACCTGTTACCGTTGGTGCAAAGGTTATGGTAAATGTTGCTGAACCGCCCGCAGGTACTATTGCAGGAAATGATATACCGCTTACAGTGTAAACTGATGAACCTGCAATATCGATTGAAGACACAGTAAACGATCCCGAACCTGTATTATTAATAGTATAGCTAAGCGGAGTGCCTGGACTAATAATAATATTACCAAAATCAGTATTATTAGAAGTTGATGTAGTAGTACTTGCATCGCTGATAGCATTACTGTTTCCTGTAATTGCAATATTGCCGAAAGCATAATCAACACATGCAACACCGGTAGTAACACCACCCGGTGTCACCCAGTTTGCAGAACTGCCGCTAAGGGTGAAGTTATTCAGGGTTGCATCGTTGCCGTTGCCGCTGGCGTCAAAAGCTGTAGTAACAGTCGGGTTACTGCCAAAGGCAGTACCTTCATTAAATTTGTAGTAAGCCATGAGGCCGGTGGCCGGAGTTACGAGTTCACAATTCATGTGGCTGGTGATCTCATCCAGGCACAAAGCACGGTTCCATATACGCACCTCATCTATATCTCCTTTAAAAAACCTCCTGCTGCCATACCCACCATCATCATTATGCTTGCCTATATTTATAAGGTTAGCGCCAACAAACGGACTCGACTGCGAAAAAGAGTGGTCGTCTATTAAGGTAGAACCTACATATGTTTTTACATTGCCGTAAGTATACACCGTGCTGATATGGTACCACTGGCCCGACACCATAGGATAAGAGATATACTGGAAACCCGGATGATACTCTACAGTAATGCCGGAAGCGCCATTTGACAGAATAGTTGCTCCAAAACCATGACCATAATTGCCGGGGTTATCGTCGCTAACTGCATTATTGGGATAATCACTAATACTGGAACCGTCTGAGCGCACTATTGGGCGCACCCAGGCTTCTACTGTTAGCGGGAAAGTGATCATTGCCGTTGAGGGGCTTTTGACCACATAAGTGTTTGTGCCGTTAAAATTAAGCGCGGCACCCGGAGCATCGGCGTCCGTTATGGTAACCGCAACACCGCAACCCGGCGATACCGTATAGCTAATTGTAGTAGTACCTGCCGACAAACCACTTACAACACCCGTCATACCGACGGCAGCTACCGTACCATTGGTACTGGTCCATGTGCCACCGCTAGTTGTTTCGCCAAGCGAAATAGTAGTACCGGTGCTTACAGATAAAGGGCCTGTTATGGCATCGGGCGTAACACAATCAGGTGCAAAAGTAGCACCGATAGTATGGTTTGCCGATACGGAAGAGAACGGATATGACGTTACAGCACCAACGCTGCTGCCATCTACCAGCACACCTGCTACATGATAGCCTGCCGCTGGAGTAATGGTATAAGCCTGGCTGCCACCCGCACAAAGGCTGGTTACGCCAGCCGGGGCAACGCTTCCGTTAGTACTCGGAGATGCCGTGATAGTAAGCGGAGTTGGGAAGGTAACCGAAGTAGTATAGACAACAGTGGGGCTTGCACCGCCTGTGCAGCCAAAATCGTAAGTAACACCTACTGAATAAATGCCGACAGCAGTTGCGGAAATGGTCTGCGTAGTAGCGGCGCCTGGGCTCCAGGTATAAGAATTACCGGTGGGTGCTGTAAGTATTTCACCAAAGCAATCACCTGTAACGCCTATTGCCGGGGCTGTACATGGTGCATTGTTAAAGCTTTGGGAGCAACCAGAAGTTATGACTTTGGGAACCCCGCTACCAGCTCCATTGATCCTAAAAAAATAGGTACCAGGTAACAAAGAGAGACCGACAGTTGGTGAAAATGATGTATAGCTCCCATTTAAATAGAAACTGGTAGTTGCGGTGGGGAAAGTAACATTGGTCGTTTGAAAATTAACTGTATTAGTACCAGGAGAAACCGTAGCAGTATTCGTTAAAACTCCGGCATTATAGTTCAAACGGAAAAAATACCCTGACCCCGGTAACATTTCTGTAGCAATCGTACCTCCGGATGTAGTACCTGAACCAAAAGTGTTGTATCCGGATGATCCGTAAAAAGTTGCGGTCGCACTACCTGTTGTGATCGGCAAAGTGTTACAGTCCACTAAGTTTAATGTTACAAGAGCAGTTTGAAATGTATAATTAAAGGTTGACCCCGCGGTACCGCCAGGCACTGTCATATAGGGGGCATGACCCGTACTCTGATTATAAAAATTATAGTTCAGACTGAATTCGTATGGCCCAGGCAAAAGCTCTTTTGAAACTGTTCCTAATGTAGTGCTACCAAAGCTTGCTGCAGTTACAAATCCTGTAGTAAACGTTGCCACGCTACCTGTGGAAGTAATGGGATTGCCAAGGTGATCAACGAGGTTAAGCGTAACATTAGTAGTATAAAACGTAACGGTGGGGTTTGTCGACGTAACAATAGTAGCAGATGTCTGCTGATTATTGGTATAAAGAATGCGGAACTGTGTAGTTGGGTTCGGAACAACCATCGTTGCATTGCCCGCAGCATCGGTAGCGCTTGACATAGGGGTAAATATTGACCCATTATTGTACTGCGGGATCACGCCCACTATTGGTGCACCAGTACTGGTCTGAAAGTGAACCGTCACTGTTCCAGCTCCAAAACCGGTTACCGCGGAAAGCAGTAACGAAGTAAGCAGGAAATTCCTTAATAAATTGCTCATTGGGTGGGTAATAATATTTTTCATATAAGAGTGGTTGTGTGCGATCGTAAAACAAATTATCAATCTGAAGCAATAATAAAGTATTGATTGATGCCCACATACATTTTTAAAGACGTTAATATCTTATTAACTTTTACATGCCGTTAAAAAAAATAGCGATCTGCTTCTAATGAATAGATTTTTTATTAAGAAAATTCAGTACCGCAAAGACAAATGGTAAAAATATTGTATTAAGTTTTTTAAAAAACTGGTGAACAATAACAAGAAAGCACCCGGAATTTCCGGGTGCTTTCTTGTTATTGTTTAAGGCAAAAATTGCCCTGGCAGTATTATTAATGCTGCACACTTATCTTTCTAACTTCACTGGTATTGCCGTTGTCAAACATCAGCAGGTAAATACCATCAGGAAGACTGCTTAAGTCCAGGTCGTGGGTATTGTTCCCAACCTGTGCATTCGCAACTGTACTGATTATTACTTTACCAGATACATCAGCAACCCTTACAGAAGCCTGTCCTTTAGCAATGCTGCTGAACACGATAGATATCTTATCTGTAGCCGGGTTAGGGAATACACCAAACTCAGCAGCTGCTACAGTAGTTGATGGGCCAGTAGCAGGCGCAGAATGCCTTATGCCATCCGCGCCATGGTTGTCGGGTCCGTCTGACAAAGTCTGGATAATATGATAACCAGGGCCTTCATTCGTCAGCAAGCTGCCATCAGTGCCGGCAGCATCGGTAAATGGCCCAACTTGTATAGAGCTTAAACCATCAGGTGAACTGTTATAAGACAATCCAACAGGCAACATTTCCATACTTGAGTTGCCATTTACGTCTGTCACATTATTAAAAGCCACCCAGCCATTGGAATAGTAGTTAACTACAGCCCCAGGAACCGGGGTTCCATTGTTCAGCACGCTAATATTCACAAGCGCAGTCTGGAAGGACACTGCAGAAGCTGTTCCTGATACAGCGCCACCTAATTGCTGCGTAGCGTTATTATAGGTCATATTGAACTGGTAAGAACCAGGCATCATTTCTGCGGTAGCAACGCCACCAGCGGTAGTACCTACAGGGTGCCAGCCGTTGTTGTAGAACTGAGCAAAACCACCGTCAAGGCCTGCACCTGAATGATTGTTCAGGCTAACGGTAACTGTGGATGACTGGAATGGCACAGATGTGGTGTTTCCAACTACAGCAGAAGAAATCTGCTGTGAGCCAAAGTTGTAATCCATACTGAACGGATAAGAACCCGGCATCATTTCAGCAGTAGCATTTCCTGAAGCATTAGTAGTGCCAAGCGGATGCCAGCCATTGTTGTAGAACTGCGCTATGCCGCTAATAAGCGGGTTGCCGGCGCCGCCGGTAAGGCTTGCAGAAACAGTAGTAGTGTGGAAAGCAGCCGATGTAGCGCTGCCTGCAACATCATATGAAACTTGCTGTGAACCAAAATTATAATCCATACTGAACGGATAAGAACCCGGCATAAGCTCAGTTGAGGCAATGCCGGAGCCATCAGTAGTTCCTATAGGGTGCCATCCGTTGTTATAGAACTGCGCAAAGCCGCCAGTGATGGCATTGCCCAAATGATCGTTCAGGCTTGCGTTAACAGTAGTTGTCTGGAACGCAGCATTGTAAGAGCCACCATTAACGGTGAAACCAACCTGCTGAGCGCCAAAGTTGTAACTCATGCTTACCTGGTATGAACCCGGAAGCAACTCTACTGATGGAGTAGCGCCGCTATTGCCACCTGTAGTACCTAAAAGATACCAGCCGTTATTATAATAGTTAGCTACACCACCACTCAGGCTATTACCGAGGTGATCCTGTACACTTGCAGTGATAGTAGTGGTAGTAAAGCTTGCATTTTGTGTTGGGCCATTGCCAATAACGTAAGTAAGCTCTTGCGAAGTATTGTTGTAGCTCATATTGAACGCATATGAACCTGGCAACAATTCAACAGGTGCGTTACCGTTTGCATCGGTAGTACCGGCGGGATGGAAGCCATTGCTATAAAAACGGGCTATACCACCGCTAAGGCCATTGTTATCATGATCCTGCACTCTTACGTTAACCAGTGTTGTATTGAAGTCAACTTCCTGGGTTGTACCTGCTATTGCAACATCCTTCTGTATTGTAGCATCATTATACGCCATATTAAATGTATAAGTACCCGCTAACATTTCCTTTTGAATGCTGCCGTTGCCTGCTGTAGTGCCTACAGGAAGGAAACCATTGCTATAGTACTGTGATACTGCGCCATTGATGCCGTTGCCGCTGTGATCTTTAAGATATACAGATACGCCGGTTGTCTGGGCTACCAGTACCGGGTTGCCTGCTGCTGCTGCATCCCATTGTTTTGATCCACCACCAGCATATATTACCTGGAAGCTTCCTGAAAAACCCGGAGCGAATGACTGGCAAGCATAGCCATTGGCATCTGTAGTACCAGCGCCGAATGTATTCCACCCATTACTGTAATACTGTACTTGCTGACCTGATATTGGGGTACCCAAATGGTCTATTAAGCGTATGGTAACTGTATTAGCCGCTGTAGTTACAGTGGTATGATAGGTAGTGGGGCTACCGGCAGGGGCGCCTGTAGCCGCATAGTCGTATGCTACTGTAACTGAATAAATGCCGTTTGCAGTTGCTGTGATAGACCTTGTGGTTGCACCACCTGGAGTCCATAAGTAGGATTTTGCACCAGCAGGGGCAGTCAGTGTATTTGCGCCACCACATGTGCTGACAGCACTGCTAGTGATAGCTAAAGTACCGGTCGGCGAGATATAAAAGGTAGTATCACAACCAGAAACATTTATTGTTGTATTAGATGCCGCAGCAGTTGTATGGAATGTGTAAGCGCCAGGCAGCATATATGACGGGTTAGCAAACGGATTCCAAGCGGACTGGTAGTACGTTATGGCGCTAGGATTTGGATTGCTGAAGGTCACTTTTGTAGCTTTAAAGTCTACACTGTCCAACGGGCCTGCACCTACTGGTGCGCTCACTTGCTGGCGGCCATTGTTATAATGCATAGCGAATGAATAAGAGCCAGGAAGAAGCTCAATTGGAGCTCTTCCGCCAATAACAGGAACACCCATTGCCCACAAAACGCCACCGTCGTAGTCTACAGTGCCTGCAGGAGATGTAAGCACATTGCCGGAGCAATCTTTTACATTAAGGGATGCAAGCGTGGTCTTGAAGTCAACGTCTTGTGTAGCAGCTGCGATAATTGAGTAGGACAACATTTGTTTAGTCATAGTGCGATAATTCATTTGGAAAGAATATGCACCTGGTAATAACTGGAGCACCTGCGTACCTGTAGCTGTATTACCAACTGCGGTCCAAACGCCAGGATAGTAACTTACTGTACCGCTCGCATCTGCTGTCAGGTTGCCATTATGGTCTCTCAGATTTACGTGTACTTCAGTAGTCGTAGCGATCTGCACCGGGTTACCATTTACAGCAACACTGTTCCACTGCTGGGAACCACCATTGTAGGTAACCTTGATCGATGGCGCAAAATTAGCAGGGTATGATGCTGATACCGCGAAAGTTTTACATACATTTCCGTAAGCATCGGTTGTGCCAAACGCTTGCCATGTGCCGCTGTAAAATGTAACTGTACCGTTTGGTATCCCGTTGCCTTTGCTGTCCTGCAGCCTTACGGTTACTGTTCTAGTATTTGTTGAAGTAACAGGAAGAGTAGCTGTGGTAAGCGTACCTGCAGCACCAGTACATGTAAAGTCATAGCGATATGCCAATGTGTAAGTGCCACTTGTGTTTGCAATAATAGATTGCGTAGTAGCTGAAGACGTTGGTGTTGATGGTATTGTCCATAAGTATGACGCTGCTCCCGCTGGCCCTGTCAGAAATGAAGAGGCTCCGCACGATAAATGATTGCCGGCATCAGCTGGGTTAGTAATTCCCGTTGGCCCAGTGCATGGCGCAATGTAGAAAGTTTTGTCGCAACCTGAAATGGTTGTCCAGTCCGTTGCAGGGCCGCCAGCCGTGCTTTGGAAAAGATAGTTACCCGGCAGCATTTGCATGCATGGCTGTGTAAATGTATACCAGTTGCCAGATGCATAGTAGGAAACAACGCTGGCATTAGGATTGCTGAAAGTAACCTTAGTAGTGGTGAAATCTACACTTTGAACTGCACCTGCTACGCCGGTCCAGTCTTTTTGCAGGGTGTAATTATTAAAGGTCATGTTGAACAGGTAGTTGCCCGGGAGCAGCTCCGCTGACGTGGTGCCACCTGTGATAGCAGGGAAATTATGCCAGTCGCCCGATGCATAAAACTGGGCGGCGGCTGAAGGTGAAGCGATCAGGGCGCCTGCGCAGTTTTTAAGGTTAGCACAAGCCTTTGTTGTCTGGAACGGAACAGTTTGTGCGGTTGCACTGGTTACTGTTGTCCAGTCGGTCTGCTGTGTAGCAAAGTTGTAGGTCATACTAAACAGGTAATTACCTGGCAGCAGTTCTATGTGTGCGTTAGCGCCTGTGCCGTCGGTAGTACCGACAGGGTACCAGTTACCTGATGCATAGTACTGAGCAGCTCCGCCTGCAAGGCCGGCGCTACCTGTGTGATCTTTCAGGCCTGTAGTTACTAAAGTAGTTTTGAAAGGAATGTTCTGATCTCCGCCTACGGCTGTTACAGTTGTCCAATCGGTTTGCTGGCCGCCGTTATTATAGGTCATACTAAATAAGTAATTGCCTGACATCAGCTCTGCGCCATTGCTATAGCCAGAAGCATCTGTGGAACCCAGGCTGTGCCAGGTACCTGACGCGTAATACTGCGCAGTGCCGCCAGCAAGGCCAGCGATACCATTATGGCTTACAAGGGTAGCTCTTACAAAAGTGGTCTGGAAGGGAACTGTTTGCTGTCCACCAATGCCTGTGGTAATAGCAGTCCAGTCGGTCTGCTGTGTAGCATTGTTGTAATTCATGCTAAACTGGTAGCTGCCCGGCAGTAATTCGGCCTGTGCATTTGTGCCGGTAGCATCAGTAATACCGATAGGATGCCAGTTGCCTGATGCATAGTATTGTGCTGTACCACCGCTAAGGCCTGTGATGCCGCCGTGGTTTTTCAGGCTCGTAGTTACGAGTGTTGTTTTAAAAGGAACACATTGCTGTCCGTCAACGCCTGCTGTAATAGCAGTCCAATCGGTTTCTTGCCTTGCGCTGGCATAATTCATGCTGAACTGGTAGCTGCCTGGCAGTAATTCCATATTCGCATTAATGCCTGTGGCATTGGTAGTGCCTATATCGTGCCAGTTGCCTGATGCATAGTATTGAGACGTACCACCACTAAGCCCTGCTGCACCAGTATGGTTTTTCAGGCTTGTAGTTACGAGCGTAGTTTTAAAAGGAACAGACTGTAAGCCACCAACGCCTGCTGTTATTGCAGTCCAGTCGGTTTGCTGGGTAGCGCTGGCATAGTTCATGCTGAACTGGTAGCTGCCCGGCAGCAATTCAATTTTCACATTAGTACCAGTACCATCGGTTGTACCAATAGGGTGCCAGTTGCCGGATGCGTAATACTGCGATGCGCCACCGCTAAGCCCTGCACCACTATGGTTCTTAAGGCAGGTGGTAACGAGCGTAGTCTGAAAGTTGATCACGTTTGGCCCGGCTGAGGAAACAGTAATCCAGTCAGTTTGCTGTGTAGCATTGCTGAAATTCATGCTGAACTGGTAGCTTCCCTCTGGCAAGTCGGCTACTGTGGTGCCGCTTGTGAGGCTTAGGGTATTCCAGCTTCCATTATAATAGCCAGCCGTACCTCCCGTAGTTATTGGTGTTACCCCATCGTGGTAAAAGAGATTGATAGTGACGGGAACTGCAAAGCCAGCAAATGCGGTAAGCATCAGCAGGGCCGTAAATAGTCCTTTTAATGGACCAGACCTTTTTTGTTTGGGTACTTTTTTCATAACATTTAAGTGGTTTGATATTTAATATAAAACTTATGGAATTAAGGAATCTATTTATATAGTTGAAGGAGTTTTGCCTAGGTACTATCGTACGGGTTCTTTTCGATGCCGAAAAGCCCGCAAACAACTAAAACAGTACTAATAAGAGAATTAACGGAGGTATGCATTTTAACTGAACGCCATAATTATAGCCTATCAACGGCTAAAGTATTATGCAATACAGTATAAAACATAAGGATAAAGATCAGATTAACCGGCGGCTAACGAAATAAGGAGGGAAGGAATTGGATTATAAATTATTAAAATAAAATAATAAAATAATGTATTAAATTGCATTAAAATAATAATAATACTAAATCAGTTGTCTGTCAGTAAATTAACCTAATACCTGTATAGGCCTAGCAAAAATAAGGTTGTAATAAAATATTAATAATATGCCAAACCGATTAACACTGCGATAATTTGTGTTAAAGAAGTGAAAAAACGCGTAAATAAAAATAAATAGTATTTATATATCCTATTCACACCGTTAAAAAAGAAAAACGACCATTAGAAAACTTTATTTGCTTTATTGAAAATATTAGTCAAAGATATTTGAATTTATGAAGGTGGTAGATATTTGAAAAAATGTGACTGAAAATTATTTTTTAAAATAGTCGGCCGGGAAAAATTCCTGACCATATTTATCGCCTAACATCTTCATTCGAGCCAATACTTCGGGAGTGGGTGGCACTGGCGGGGGTGGAGTGGCACCAGCCGCTATGGGCTTACCTATCTCCTTAAACATTTCATCCATGCCGGCGGGCGTTACTATGCATAGCAGGTGGGCCGGCGCTGCCGATTCGTTTTTAAAATTGTGTACGGCTCCACCAAAAGGTATATTTATGAAAGCCCCTTTGCGCGCAGTGTATGTTTGCGTTTCGGTACGAAAAACAACTTCGCCATCCAGAACATAGAATGACTCCTGAATATCTTTATGTGCATGTGGCCCGGGCCCACCATTTGGTGGCACCATCATATCTATGATAGCGCATGCGCCATTAGTTTGCGCTCCTGATAATAATATACGGTATGCCCCACCGGCTATTGCCAGCATATCCCCTGCCCCGGGATCTATGGTAATTACAGCATCTGGCCTCATAATATGCGTTTTTAAATGTTCCGCTAAAATAGGTTAATCTAAACCAAGCAGGAAGCCGGAAGTGGATTAAGTTTCAGACATTTGCAGAAAGGTTTTTATTTAGGCTTTGAGCATGCTAAAGAATATAGGATAAAATATGCCGTGTAACCATAAATTTAAACGGGACTTACACCTAGACCGGATCGATTTTGAGCCGACAACGCTGATAGTGGGGACTTTTATGCCGGAATGGCCTGCTAATACTGCGGGGTGGTTTTATGGGAAAACACATGATGCGAATGGCCACAGGAGCAGTAACTTCTGGGATATATTGCCGAGGATATATGGCGAGCCAAGCTTAATTGATGCTACGCCGGATGAGTGGAAGCTGTTTTGCCATAACAAGCAAATTGCCCTAACTGATCTTATAAGCTGTATTGATGATGCGGATGCGGATAACCCAGAGCATATAAAAATACTGGCAGGAGGAGCCGACGATGCGATCGCCTACAATTTTGAAGACTTTGTATTTGTGAACATAGCGCAGCTGCTGGAGCGGCACCCGGGTATAAAAAACGTGTACCTGACGAGAGGCATAACAGAAGCATTCTGGAGGCATGTATGGAACCCTGTGATGCAATACTGCAGCCAAAATCATATTCATGAACGGCGGCTATTAACACCTTTGGCAGCGCCGATGTACCAGCATGATGCCTATAACGACGAACACCCCGATAACGCGATACCGCTGCTGGCAGATTATATTTTGATGCGATGGCAACAGGAATGGCATTCAGTACCTGGTTTTTAATTAAATAACTGCCTAGGCACCAAGGGTGAAAGACCGGGGCGCTCAAAGCCTGGTGCGTAGGCCTGTTAATGCCCTGAGCAGACGGCTTAAATAGTTGGGCGATACCATTAATGCTGCGCTGTGCTCGATTATGAAATGACGGTGGTACCGGGCTTTTGCGCCGCGTGCAGGAGAGGTAATGCAGACCGTTTTTTATGTGCCTATTTATGCCAATTTTCAGCTTTTGGGCGATCGACTACGAACGGCTGGGGAGCAAACCGGCGCGTGCGTTGAAAGCTGCATGCAGTTGTTCCCGTTCGTATGCAAATTCAGCATTATAGTCCCGTTTAGCAGGTGGTTTTTCCTGTGTTCTTGTATGTTGAGGAGGTAGATCTGCATCATCGATAGGCTCATCCAGAGCGGTTTTGAAGGTGTTTTCCGGGGAGGAGAAGGCTATTTCTTCCGCGTACGCTTCTGCCCTGTTTTTCTGTGCATTGTTCTTTGTATTTCCTGCCTTTTGGGCTTGTTTTGCCCGTAATGCATCCCGCTCATCGATGATCCTTTGACTCTCGGCATATTCTTCCGGGGTTTCGTAGGGGTATGGTACCCTGCGGATGACAATTTTTTCGGGCTTGTCGGCGTCTTTGCCTGCCTGGTGCTCGCGGAGAATGGGGGCGAGCTTGCTGATAAGGTTCATACGGGCCTGGATGCGCAGGCGGCTGCGGCTGATGGCTTCGCGGTTTAGCACCTGGTGCTTTTTCCCGTTTTTTACTATGGTCATGTAATCGTTGGTGCTGTCGTCGGCGATCTCGAGAATCTCCTCGGCGAGGTGGTTGAGCTGCATGACCTTGGCGTGCGCATATTTTTTACGGAGCTCGTGTTCTCTATCATATATCCAACCGGTGACGGTGGAATACGGTACTTTGAGTTGCTTGCAGATGTGGCGCAGGCCGATACTGGAGGTGGCGGTGGCCTCGCATATTTTGTCGCCGAGCTTTGTTGTATAAACTGACATAGGATCTAATGTTTAGTTTTTGGGAGCAAAGGTCGG
>JABDHF010000035.1 GCA_013285595.1 Bacteroidota bacterium | reverse complement strand
ATGCTATTTTATTCCACGCAGCGCCACCATTGATACTTGCAGATATTTCCAGGGAATCCCCGTGCAGCAGCCCGGCAGGGTAAACGCCCATGGTAATGCCATGGTTAGTAAGCGCACCTGCCGTAAAGAGATCAAGATAAAGATTACCTGTATAATTTTCCAGGTTAAACGCAGGAGTATAAATATCATCATGATCTCCAAACGCACATCCATAAGTTCTTGATGAGGTATCGAAAGAGCGGTAGCGTATGCAGCTATTATCACCAGCGCCTGCACCTGTATAGAACTCCCATTTGAATTGGTTGTTATAGTAGTTAAACATTGGCCAGTTGGCAATATCTGATTCATTTGCAAAATACTGGGCATAGCTGCGGCCACCCACAGGTGCAGTGTCTGCCACATATACTGCATGCGGATTAACCACCGTATTACTACCTGCATTAGAGGTTGCAGTTAGCGAAACGGTTACCCACCCGGGTGTCGAGAACTTATTATTCACAGTGGTCATGCTGGTTGAAGTAGGTGTTGACGCTCCGTTAGTGAACGACCAGGCTACATTGGTTATAGTATCGTTCCAGCTCTCATTTACAAACTGAAACGCATTTGCATTATTCATGGTAAGAAAATACTGCCTGGTGTCGTTATGAGCAGCGATACCTGAACCCGTAGACTTGTTGTTCACAATAAAATCTGCGATAGGCAACAGCTCGGGCCTTGGAGCAAGAGCGCCTGTAGAATCGAGGTTTTGTGGAGAATAGAGGTTGTTTCGCCCTGCAGTACCGGAGGTAAGTGAGGTACGCATTCTTGCTGCCTGCCCCTTGGTAAACATTCTCTGGCAGTACGTATAATCCATGATATTCTGGGCGTTTGTAGTGTCCGGGTAGTCTACTAAGGAATCCATAAGGCCACTCATTGATGTATAGACCTTGTGATAGCCTGTAGCACAGGTTGTATCATACAATGCCGCAAATGTGCAGCCCGATGGATTGTGGCCCTTTGTAGGGGGCGTATCATCTACATGGTCGTCTCCACAGGCAACGTCTGGGTTATTGCTATTTCCCCATGGATGTTGCAGGTTCAGCACATGGCCCATTTCATGAGGAATGGTCTTTGTGCTATTGTCGGTATAGTTATACAGGCAAATAATGCCGTCATACTGTGGCTCAAAAGCGGCCGATGCCGGTAAAAGCGCGTAAGCAGCAGCCCCGGCTTCATCTGCGCCCATCTCATTTATCAGCCAGATATTAACGTATTGGTGTGAATTCCAGGAATTATATTTTGCCTGGTCATCAGCATCAAAAGTAAGGTAAGATTGCAACCGTACGATACCTTTTGTAGGGTGGCCATTCGGGTCTTTGGTGGCAAGGTGAAGCCTTATTTTCGCATTGCCTACATATGGAATAAAGGGAGTGATCGCATCTGCAGTATCTGCATTTTGCTTCATGTAAATAGAAGCCCAGTAAGTTGCAGCATCAAATATCGCATCGTCGCTTACATTCTCAACACCATAATCATGCACTACATGCACCACTATTGGAATATCGTAAGTATGTGTATCAACAACTATAGTGGTGCGGGCGGCAATGTGCCTTTCCAGTTGCTCATCAAATTGCTGCTCATACTGCGAAAGCTGCGGGTATTTCTCCAGTAATCTCCGGTAATGCTCATCGGCAGAGCATGGTTGCTGGGCATAAGACCGCCCTGCCATACATAAAATGGTAAATACGAGTACTGCAAACTTGTGGGACATTGTAAAAAAAGAAGGTTAAATAAAAAAATAGCGTGCCGAAGATAACAAAAATTACCAATATAGGATATTATTTTTTACATGTGTTATGAACAAAAACCTCACTTTATCTAAATAAATAAAGTGAGGTTTTGAGCGGAAAACGAGATTCGGACTCGCGACCACGATCATTGACGAATCTTGTTATAAAATACAAAAGGATGACCTTTTAGACATCCTTTCTTGAGCGGAAAACGAGATTCGGACTCGCGACCCTCAGCTTGGGAAGCTGATGCTCTACCAACTGAGCTACTTCCGCTTATATAGTAAACACTGGTTTTACCATGACGAAGATAATGCGTTTCTACTAAATTCTATAGTGCATCCTTGCAAATACCTTGCAAATGAATTATCGAATAATACTCGACAAACGGAGATCAACATCAGATAACAAGTACCCTCTAAAAATGAGGCTGTACGAAAGCAGAAGCTATAAGGACAAATCCCTCGGTATATACTTATATGAAACTGAATGGGATGCAGATAAGCAGTTAGTAGTCAAGACCTGTAGCAGTTATAAGCTCTATAACTCAAAGCTCATTCAGGAAAAAGCAGATGTCGACAAGAAGGTGCTATTTGGCATTGATATGCAGAAACCCGCTAAACCGAAGCGAAAACACTCCATTATTGAATATGGTAGTAAGCTATCAACGGAGTATGAGAAGGTTGGGAAAACGGGCAATTCCATAGTGTACAATACAGCCGTTGAGATGCTACTCCGATATACTAAGCAGAGGAATATCCTGTTTGAAGAAATTGACTACAGCTTCCTTAATGGCTTTCAAAATGACCTGTTACGGCGAAAGGTCGGGGTAAATACCATCTCAATATATCTGAGAACCATTAGGGCAATATTCAATAAGGCGATCAATGAAGAACTGACCGAGAATTATCCGTTTAAGAAGTTCAGAATTAAGCAGCAGCCTACCCCATCAAGGACACTAACGGTTGATGAACTAAAGAAGATACTCAACTATAGGTGTTCAGGTGAACGGGAGTTCAACAGGGATTTATTCCTATTATCATTCTGCCTTGTCGGAATAAATTTTGCCGATTTGCTCACCCTAACCAAAGAGGATATAGTAGATGGCAGGGTAACATTTGCGAGAAAGAAGACCCATAAAGTTTACTCCATACTCCTACAAAAGCAAGCTGCTAAACTCATTGCTAAGTGGAACAAGAACA
This sequence comes from Bacteroidota bacterium, assembly GCA_013285595.1. Taxonomy (GTDB): domain Bacteria; phylum Bacteroidota; class Bacteroidia; order Chitinophagales; family Chitinophagaceae; genus Nemorincola. Next base: position 23,349 of record JABDHF010000035.1, on the reverse strand, counting down.
ACCACTACCTATTGCCTGTATTACTATCATCTCACAAAGGCATGGTGCTGAAAAAGAAAACTCAGCAAGCTATTCATGTCTGCAATAACTACTTAAAGAAGATAGCAAAAGACCTCGGAATAGCCAAAGAGGTTTCCACCTACTATGCTAGGTATTCGTGGGCGAATGTTGCACGAAGGCTTGGCCATTCTAAAGACCTAATTGCAGAGGCTTTAGGGCATGAATACGGCAACAAAGTAACTGGGATATACCTTGACAACTACGATAAGCAAATAATTGATGCAGCCAATGAACAGGTAATAGCTGCCGTTTTCAGTTAAGACCTGCAACCTTGATCTCCAAACATATTCCTCACGTCTAAAACATCAACAAATGAAAAACATTATCAATGCCATTGCCAACTTCATACGTTGGGTATTCCTGATTATTGTGCTACTGTTAGCAGTTGGGTTTCTTGACTTCTTATGTAACCCTTTGAAGTTCATTCATTAATATGGTGCAGGTGTAAAATCCTGCACTATTTTATTAGTTAATCGAAGTCTATTAACTCAGATGGCTTTACTCCTAACTTCTCAGCCAATAGAAATAAATGTGATATAGACGTGTTTATCTTGCCGAGTTCAATACGGTTGATCTGGCTATACTCCCAATCGCATTCATTGGCAAGCTCTGGCTGAGACAGTCCTTTAGCCTCACGCGTAGCTCTTACACGATTGCCAAACTTCTTCATCACAGCTTGATTTCTAAAGTGCTTTGCCACAGAAGCAAAGTGAAATCATATACACATTTCAATTTGCGGCAAGTTTGCCTTAATTTTATTATTCAACCTTAAACAATAAAAGTCCAATGCAGTTACTAATAGAGGTTTTCTTCGTTCTTGCAGTCGTTATCTCATCAATATATGCATTCATACGCAACACTACAACAACGGTTGTTCAGGGTGTTAAAGAAAAGATGAGGGAGAGAGAGATTAAAAACGGCATAAATCATAATGTGTCCCCAACTGTTAGGCAACAATATAATTCTGTGAATGCTAGTAAACTTGGAGGCAAACCGCACTCGTTAATAAACACACATGTTACAAACGAGTTGTATCAACTTATTGATGGAATTTCCTACACGTTAGTTGAAAGTGCGCCAGTAAATATCCGTAAGAAGTCCATGTTAGAGGCAAATATGCTCCTTTTCACGGTATGCCAGTTGGTAATCAAAAAGGATGAATGTTGGCAGAAATCCATCGTGCCATTGCTCGATGAGTTTTTTGACCGTGTTCGAATAGATGGATACTATTGGAATATCCACATGGTTACCGCAAGAATGGACATGTACAGAGATGAATTAATTAAGACGTTTAACGGAGAAGGTAATTACTATGGTGGTATCATCACTTTTTTGTTGTTCGAGAAGCCACTTAGTATTTCAGCCGAGCGCAGTTCCGACCTTGGAAAGAGCATGGAAATAATTGGCGGCATTCGTATTTCTATTGATGTATTAACAGAGTTCTTTGAGGGGTATTGTAGTGAATAAGCAAAAGGGCTGAAATGAATGCTGGGCTCAGAGTTAAATAAGCGCTGTGCAAACTATACAAAGTGTGCGAACCTTACTTACAGGGTTTGTATACTTTGTAAGGTTTGCATGCTTTATTTATCCCTCGGTACATGTCAAAGCGAATGAAGAATTGTATGCGTTAAGTTTAGTTTATTACATTTGCTGTTATTCATATATTATAGCTTATGAAATCTTCCAATCAAAAAAATAAGTTTAAGTTTAACAGAAATGAAGTCATTGGAACCCCTGATGCCGAATCTGACAAAATATTAAGTAAGGTCTTTATCAACAATTCTGCTTATGACGCTTTGAAAAATATTGAAACGAGTAAGTGCATAATAATAGGAAGAACGGGGTCTGGAAAATCAGCACTAATAAAAAAACTTGAAATAGATGAGTATAAGCTAAAAAGAATAGCTCCAGAATCGATGTCAATAAGGTATCTAAGTAATTCAACAATTTTAGACTATCTCAGATCGATTAATGTAAACTTAAATCTTTTTTATAAAATATTATGGAAACATGTTTTTATAATTGAAATATTGAAATTATATGTAGACGACAACGAACAAAAAAAACAAACGTTATTTGAATCTTTGAAAGAGAGGATTGTAAACCGATTTGGAAAAACTGATATAAGTAGAAAAAGGGCTCTTGAATATTTAGAGAAATGGTCGAGTGATGAATTTTGGCTCATGTCAGAATACCGAGTAAAGACTTTAGAGAAGACATTAGAAAATAAAATTAGTGAGGACTTGAACCTAAGTTTTAATGGCGTGGGCTATAAAAATAGCGAAGCAATAGGGTCAACAGAGAAAGACACTGCAGAACTCAAACACAAGGCTGAAAAAGTTATTAGTGAGTTGCAAGCACAGGCATTGTTTGACATTATTGACATGCTAAAAATCGAGGTCTTTAATACGGACCAAAAAAGGTATTTTCTGGTAATAGACGATTTGGATAAAGATTGGGTTGACCAGCAGATTGTATACGACTTAATAGCCGCTATGATAGAAGTTGTAAAAGAGTTTCAAACTAACTTTCGAGGTGTAAAAATCATTTTAGCATTAAGAGATAACCTTCATCAGCTGGTATTAACGGGTAGAGAACACAGAGGAGGGCAACGTGAAAAATACAGCGCTATGTATCTAAACCTTACATGGACGCGCGAAATGCTTATTGATTTGTTAACAAGTCGGCTGAAAGTTGTTTCACACGGACAGGTAACAATAAACAATGTATTTGAGTCGCAATTTAAAGACGATGGTTTAAAATACATCATAGAAAGAACATTTTACAGACCTAGGGATGTTATCTCTTACGTTAATAAAATCATTGAAAATGCTGACAGCAAATCACATTTTACTAAGAATGTCATAAAAAAGGCGGAGCCGTATTATTCTACAGAACGAATGCATGCCTTAGAGGATGAATGGGAGGAGAACTATGGAAAAATAAGCAAGATATGCTTATTCCTTTTTGGAGTAACTAATGGGTTTAATGTAAGGAATATTAAAGAAGATTCGTTTGCTGACATATATTTCAATGAAGATTACTTAGATTATTTCAAAGGTAAACTGCGTGGCATATGCGCGGATTTACGTTTAGATTTAATAAATTTTGATGAGTTTAAAAAAGAATTGCTATACATACTTTATCATATCGGGATTATTGGAGTTAAGCATAAAGAACATCCTGTTCAGTTTTATTATGATGAACTTGAAATTATTGACTCAAATGATTTTGTTTCTGATGCAAAAATCTATGTACATAAATCACTGTACTCGTATTTTAAAGTGATAGCAAGATCACAAGAGATTAATTCAATGGAGTAAACCATGCAAACTGTACAAACTATACAAAGCAACAAGGGAGCCATATAGCTCCCCTGTCTGCACATACTGCACACTTTGCACTATGCCTTTTTGTACTTGCCGTAATTGTCATTGCTGAGCAGCCTGCCGGTAACATATTCCTTTAAGTACTTGTCTGCCGTTCTTTCAGCAAGCCCTAAACCCTTTGCAATCCCCACAGCCTTTCCTCTGGTGAATTCACCCGATGGGAGCGCATCATAAAACTTACGCTTGGTCGGGTCTGCTTTAACAGTCTTAGGCATCTTTCTGTAGATAACTATGGAATGATCGAGATAGGTCATTGCTATTTGCAGCGCTGCTTTGAAATGTGCATCTGAACATGCGACTTTCTCAGTAGCATTTTCAGTTTCAGCTTTATTAATAGCCGTAAGTATCATTGCTATACGGTAGGTTATATTGCCCATGCGTTTAACAACACTCTCCATTTCCTCGCCAACGAATTGCGTTAGGTCTTTTAGCTTAGCATCAAAGATCTTGGTATGCTCATTCCATTGTTCATCAGTAAGGTCAAATTCAGTTGGGTTAGCAATAAGAAACTGTACAAAATCAACTACTTTATTCGACAGCGTCTTGAAATGCTGACTGAAGTTTACACGTTCACTTGGTCTTGCATCCTTCCACTCAACCTCGCCTTGAAAAGCGTAGTAAATGAACCTACTAAACAGTCCATCTTCGGCAGAAGGTATCAGCCCAAACACCTGATTTGGAGTGCCAGAAAGAGCTATTGATAGGCGCGGTTGTTCAACCTCAACAAACTCGTCTTTGGTTGTTCTGCTGCTGGAAACAGGTTCATGGTGAAACGCCTTTCTAAGCGTATCAGAAAAATTCCCCCATTCCTGCTTGATGCTGCCACTCAACGTATCCGCTTCCGACTCAAACATGATACCCTTTCCGTCTGAATCCTTTAAGTGCTTAAGAACCGCACTTGCGCTACTATTGCCAGGAATGAAAAGAACCTTGACTGGGTTTCCGCCTAGTGCAAGGAGTTTGCTATGCAGTGCCTGCCCTAAAATCTTACTGTACTTCAATGCACCCTTGCCACTCGCGGCAGGCGCTATAACGAAGATGTACAAGTTAGGATAGGTAGTTTCCTCGTGGTAAACGCCACTCACTTTATCCATACTGCCACCAACAACGCTCAATGCCCCCGTTAGAAACACATCTCTTTGTCGCTTATCAGCAAACACACCTGCACCATTCTTAAGCAAGGCTGGCAGTTGCTCGTACACCTCATCAGGTATTAGAGGGGTATCAGCAAACTCATCGTTTGAAGCCTCCAGTTCTGGCATAGTAGTTGAGTTTGTAAGGCTTGCAAACTTTGCATACTCCTCTGGGTTGTTGCTATATGCACTTTTAACGGACGCAGTAACCTCACCTTCGTTATAGCCATAATCTGCCAATATTAAGGGCGTGGCTGCTTCTTCAGGTATGCCTAAGCGTTTACAGTTAGAAGCCAACAGAAACACGTAATTGTTGCGTTGCCCGTCCTTAAAACTCAGCCTGTTATTTGTTAGTACCACACACCTCTTAAAGGTTGCTTCATGGTCATAACTTACTATTTGTGTTGACAGTGTAAAGGCTTCACTCCCCTCATTGACGTATATATCTGGATCACAAGACATAAAGCACAAACGAGTTATATCCCTCCCTGATGTGTCAATGGCTATACCTGTTAAAGCACTGTAGTAATCGGCAATGACGTTATAAATATCAGCATGTTCATCCTGCTTAGTAGCTACTTGAACAATCACCTTTAGCCCATTTCCACTTGGACTAACAAAGCAGGCATAAGTATGGCCATCTGCAACTATTGCTTTCCTGACCTCATCGAGCGTATCACCCAATTTGTCAAAGTCCAGAATGATTAAACCACTGTAGCTGGTCATGAGATCTGCCTTCCTGCCTCCCTTAAATGTCCCTGTTACTGTGAAGGCTGAGAGGCTTCTTTTGGCTCTGTCATATTCGTTTTCCCGACCTTCCATGTATGCTTCCCGCAAGTTGATGAAGAACTTAGGGTTGGAGTGCTGTCGTATTCTGTTTAGGACGTCTGATATGTCCAAATCCTCGACCACTTCCTTAAAGTGTCGGAATATGCTTATTTTTTTCATGCTTATGTTTTTAAATGTTATGAAATGCTGTTAGCGCTAACAGAGTGCAATTTCACCACATCTAAAAAAGACATAAGGAATTTTGAGAGAAAAGTTTTGACACTTTCAATTCCCAAGCCCAGAGCTGGTTTCAGGAATAATCTTCTTGATTTTTTAATAGACTTTGTATATTCTTAACATCCAGTTCAGTTCTATTAAAGGGGTATTCTGACAAGTTGAGGATGGCTGCGATGGGTTTCAGATATTGATAAGATAATTTTGACTCCGCGTTAACTAAACCAGTATCACGAAGAAATTCAATAAACGCGTTACTGAACCTCCGACTTAGATACTCAAAATCATGCTTAAGCCAATCAGATGCATCATAGTTACGAATTACTTCTTTCCAATCGGAAGAAAGCCCTTCTTTAAATAGGCTCTTTATTCCTGCGCGAACAATATCGTCTACAGTCCTCCACGCCAAATATCTGTCGTTAAGAACTTTTGATCCGTCCTTATGTTGTAGCAATAAAGAAACTGCGTTGATAGAACTTTCTTCTTCTGGCAACATATAATGCGTTATAAGGTCTATAAGCAACTCATGACTTTGCTTGCTGTTGCGTATGAGTTTTGTATAGTCCGCGTTCATAACATCAAACTCTATCCGTTGGGTATAAATGACCTGTAGTCGAAACAATAAATGCCACACCAAGTCCCTGTAGTCGGTAAGGTTGTACTCCCTCATAAACTTAGTTACAGATTCTCCTACCTCAACTGGAACGACAAGTACAGGAGCATGCAGTTCTGGCATGATAGCTCCTACAATAGAAAAGGCGCTGTTAAAATAGCGCATGTAAGGCCGCGCTAACTCGTAATTGCATGCCACGTCAGTCGCGCCAAGCAGTCCCGTGCGATTTGCACAGAATGTCACTGCCTTCTCCATACGATAGGTCGGTTCAAAAGTCCCTTTATGAATATCCCAGGTATGCCATACATACACACCTTCCCTGAGGCACTCCTTAATAAACGCATTGAATTCATCTGGGTCGCCATCCACTGGCACGTCTTGACTATGATTGCTTGCCATAGCAGCTACAGTTTAGTCTGTGAATATACACACGTGAAAGGGATATGTCCAAACAGGTGTTTTGACTCATTTACATCCTGTGAAACATCTGGCGACCCATATAATATATATAGCGTTTCTTGCGGCTGTCACCTCACTTCCGCAGGTTATAGCCTGTAACCAAAACAGGTGAACCACTTCAAAAAACTTCCCCAAAAATTGAAAGCCATCCGAAGTTGAACGCCCCACATGTACATGCGAGGATTGACCACCCCTTATTTTATGCCCGTACTCAATTTTGGCGTTGGGGTGTGTCCCCCTCTTTGTGCATACCAAACTTCAGTACCCTGATTGTGTTTAAGTAGGTTATCTACCAGCCACAGTATCTCCGATTAATCAGGTTCAAAGGAGTGTGTCTTTGCAGCTTTGAAAGCACCATATATGTCTGCTGCATGCGCACTACTTCCGATGGCAACTATATCTATGGCTCTTGCAAACGCCCATTTACATCCCACCCACAGCCATATCTACGCCATCTCCCTCTATCTTTCGTCCGCCCCCTGCCACGACGCTCATATCGCAGTCCTTCGCATAGCTGTTTTGGGGCATTCTTAGGCGATTCTACGGGCGTTCTCTCTAAGATCTGCATATCCGCGTTGTTGCTGCTTTCGTCCTGCTATTCGCTTCGTCATGGCGGCCTATGCACAGGCTCACCCACAGCCTACGTGCCCGTAAACTATGTATCTGTTTAACGGGCTTGTGCTGATGATAGCTGCCCTTACGCACAATGGCTAACACACAGCAGCAATCCTCTTAGCACCGCACCGCAAGAGCATAGATGGCTACACAGCCAACCCACCACCCCATTAGTGCAGCAATCCATACACTTGCTTCCCGCCTACGCTGCCACCAATGGAATCGTTTACTAATGCCTGCGCTCATTCCCACCTCACAGGCTATCCACAGGGGCGGCTCATGTAAGACAAGCCTAATAATGAGCTACGAGTATCAAATAATCAGTTCACTTTTAAACAACCTGTATGCTACAACAGATTATGGACATTACCACTCTGCAGGATGTAGAGACTTTTTTGGAACAGATTGCCAACGAGATTGACGGCTTTCATCCCATGCGCAACTTTAGCAGCTATCAGCGTGTAGACAGTACCACATGGCTATATACTGAACAAGAAGCAGAGATAAGAAATAAGCTGCTGGATAAATGCTTTGATGTATGCACCACTGTTACTCCTGACTGTTATACCTACCTTATCAATCTGTTTAGGCTGATACAGGCAGAGATGGGTAGGGAAAACAAGGAGATGCAAGAAATTGCCTCACTACAGTAACGCGATACACCTGTTCCATAACATTGTATTAGCTGGCGCGAACGGGAACAACAGTAATCCCATACAGCTTTATCTTATCTTACCGCATCCATATTGACAAAGTACACTTGCAGAGGCTACACACAGCTAAACCTCATTGTATACTCTATCAATATGGATGTGCTATCATTACCTTATCTTTGAGAATATACTAAACAAATGGCGATATTGCCTTGGAAAAAGGTTGCAAATCAGAAATTATTGGAAGCAGAAATCACGTACAACCGTTAACCAGTACGCAAAGCAGAGGAAGAACTCGCTCAGCTTGGGAAGCTGATACTCTACCAACTGAGCTACTTCCGCTTATATAGTAAACACTGGGTTTACGACGACGAAGATAATGCGTTTCCAGGAAATTATGCAATTCATATGCTTTCGAATTATTCGCCTTGTTGATTACCCTAAGGTAAAAGTCTTTGCACTATTAAAATGCCTGTTCTCACCATATTGTACATAGCCAAGTTGGTTTGTCAACATTCGGGTTTTGCCTATTGTAAAATCGGGCGTATTGCAGTGGGTATGGCCATATAACCAGTAATCTACTTCAGAACGTTCAATGAAGTCGTGCATTTCTGAAGCAAATGCCTCGTTGAGCACATCGCCTTTATACTTTTCGGGATAGTTTAGCAGTGTAGGCACATGGTGGGTCAGCACTATCTTGTATTTAGCTGTACTATTCTTTATTGACCTGTCTACAGACTGCTTTGCCTGTATATGCAGTTTGTTGTATTCCGCAACACTTAGCATTTTTTCCTTATTCTTTATCGCTTTAAAGTCACTCATGGCGCGGGTTATCTGCCACTCATTGGCCGGACTTATATGGCTCCACAGGGTGCTACATATCAGGTCCGTGTCGCCTAGTTTAATACAAGAGTTGTTCACCAGGTACACATTTTCTCTCACAGCTTCATGCAGCGTATCGCTCCTGCTTATAATATCGCTATAGTAGTATTCGTGATTGCCAGGTATCCAGTAGGTGACCTTATAATTTATAGCTATATAGTCTAAGAAATCATTATGCTGCTCCAACTGCGCAAACAACATAATGTCGCCCCCAAGCAACAATATATCGCCCTTTATCGCCAGCGGATATTTATTTATCCATTTCCTGTTGCGGTCAAACTCCAGATGCAGATCAGAACAGTATTGAAAGGTCATATCTTCACGTAATTATTTCCTGACTTATCGATGTAGTACCCGTTAATAAACAGCCTTTTAGATCTCTTATCACTAATAGATACAGCGTCTTTAATTTCACAAATTCAGTTTCAGACAATTTACCCACCTGGCGGCTGGTTGATCAGCACCCAATACATCCCCAACTCTGCAACCACCTTTGTAAAATTTTCAAAGCCCACAGGCTTCACGATATAGCTGTTGGCGCCAAGATCATAACAAGTCTTCACATCAGGGTCTTCGTTTGATGAGGTGAGCATTACTACGGGTATAGATCTTGTACGCTCATCACCTTTTACAGCACGCAGCACTTCTATACCGTCTACTTTGGGCATTTTTAGGTCCAGCAGTATCACCTTGGGCTTCTGGTTCTTATCCCTGGCCGCATAAGCGCCGGTGCAAAAGATATAGTCAAGAGCATCAGCTCCGTCCTTCAGGTGCACAACTTTATTAGCCAGGTTATTTTTCTTCATAGCACGCAAGGTTAGTTCTGCATCGTTGGGGTTGTCTTCTACAAGTAATATTTCTACTGTTGTGTTTTCCATAGTTGATTAGTTTATCGGGATAGAAAAATAAAATGTTGCGCCCTCGCCAGGTATACCCTCGGCCCACACTCTGCCGCCGTGCTTACTAATGATCCGCTGCACAATAGCCAGCCCCACTCCCGTGCCGTCAAATTCTTCCGGGCCATGCAACCGCTGAAAAACTCCAAAAAGCTTGTTGGCATATCGCATATCAAAACCGGCGCCATTATCTTTTACTGAGAATATGATTTCGTTGCCCATCTGCTCCGACCCGATCTCCACCACAGGGTTTTCTTTTTTCGATGAATATTTAATGCCATTACCTACCAGGTTGGCCATAACATGATACATCAATCCATGGTCCGACTTAATAGAATGCAATTCCCCAATTTTAATATCTGTACGCCAGTCGCCCGTTTTCCTGAGCTCAGCTATCGTCTCATTCACCAGCAGTTTCATATCCGTATCTGATACCACAAGGCTTTTCTTGCCAATGCGCGAAAAAGCCAGCAGGTTATCTATCAGTTGGCCCATTCTTTCGGCATTCTGGCTTATGGTATGCAATAGCCTTTTGCCTTCCGCGTCCAGCGCCTTGCCATAATCTTCATCAAGCATCTGTGCATAGCCACTTACAGCTCGCAACGGGGCTCGCAGGTCGTGCGATACGGAATAAGTAAATGCTTCCAGTTCTTTATTAAGCTGCAGAATATCGTCTTGCTGTTTCTTGCGTGCAGTAATATCGTCGGATATGCCTACCAGGTACAGTGGCTTACCATTTTCTATCACCGGTATTTTCCTGGTGTGCAGCCACCGTTCACCATTTTTTGTATTTATCGGTTCTTCATCTATCTCCAATAGTTTTTTGCTGATGATGACCTCCTGGTCTTTTTGCGTAAAAAAATCCGCCTGGTCCGTTGGAAACAGATCATAATCATTTTTCCCCAGGAGGGCATCCCGCCCCACTCCCAGCATTTTTTCTCCGGCTTCATTTATCCGTAGAAACCTGAGATCCGTGGCGTCCTTTACAAACACCATATTAGGTATATTCTCCAGTATTGTATCCAGGAATTGGTTTGCCTTTCTCAGCTCATCTTCCATTATTCGCCGCTGGGTAATATCTACCATTGCTACCATAAAGCTTGGCCGGCTGTTGATCTCTATGACCTCAGAGGTCATCAGCATATTTTTTCTTGTTCCATTGGCTACATCCAGCTCTATTTCCAGGTTTGCCATTTTACCGCCATGTTCATTCATCTTTCTCATCGTATCAGCCCGCCGGGCTTCATCCGTCATCTTTATCTCTATCGTCGTCTTGCCAATGATGTCTTTGCTTTTAAACTGAAACAAGTTTTCGAATGCCTTATTTACATGCAACAATTTGCCACTCTCCACATCGGTAATATGTATAGATACAGGGCTCAGATCAAATATCTTCAGGAACAGGTTTTCCTGGTTCTTTATATTTTTCAGGTGGATCTTTTCAGCTGCTTCCAACTCATTACCTCGTTTCTGCTGTGCTTCAGCCTGCTTTTTTAACAGCTCAAATTCTGTAACATCTTCTACTTTATGCACAATGAGTATAAGCTCACCATCGTTAAAAACAGGCGAGTTCAGCACCTTCCAGAACCGTTCTTCAAAAGTGCCATCAGGCCGCGGGATATCATATTTCTGGATGCCCATAGCATGAGCAGCCCTGGTTAGTTTTACCGTATCTAATGACGCCTGCAGGTTTGAGACACCATTGGCTGTTGGGTCGCCAGGGTTATCGGGGAACACATCAAATAATTTGCGGCCGGTTATTTCCTCCCGCTTTGTAAGCGTGGCTGTAAGATAGGCAGTACTTACCTCTGCGATCGTAAGATCGGGAGATAACAGCAAATACAGATCAGGGACTGATTCAAATAAATTTTGAAAGTCGATCTTCATTATATAAACGTTACATTACCAGGTTTGCTTCATCGCAAATTGGCAATGGTTTTCTCTGCTTACATTCAGGCCACACGTATATTATATACATGAGTCCCGGCTACAGCATCTGTTTGGGGATCAAATGCTTGCAGCCATTAAAAAAATGGGGAATTTTTACGCGATGTTAGTCGTTGCTTTCTATGCCTAATCTCTTATTCAGCACATGCACTATAAGCCTTATCGATTCTTTGGTCAATGGTTTTATCAGGTAGTATTCTACATTTTTGTTCGATTGCGCCCTTGCCATATCCTGCTTGTTTACAGACGACGACAGGATGTGTATCTTCACCCGGTTCTTGGTATGTGCATCTAATTTCTCAAACTGATCAAGAAATTCCCATGCGTCCATTACCGGCATGCTGATGTCCAGCAGCAATATTCCCTTTGAATCACTATCTGTTTTCGAGTACTTCTTTGCAATATGGTCAAATCCTTCCTGTGGATCTGTAAAGTCAATGATCTCAGCATCAGGATAGGTTTTTTCAATGATCTTCCGGCAGAGCTTGTTATTTATACTGTCGTCGTCAATAATAATAAAATCTTTAAAGTGGCTCATATGGGGATGCTATTTTGGTTTGAGTATTAAGTTGTAAAAATAGATTATGCCATTACCTTTTGTAAATGTTCCGAAGGCTCCAGCTCAAACTCAAGCTTGAACCGTGTGCCTTCATTTACCTTACTTTCTATGCTTATCCTGCCACCCAGTGTTTCTACCTGGGTCTTCACCATATATAGCCCCATACCTTTGCCCTCTGCATATTCCGGGTGAAATCTTTTGTACAGGCCAAATACCTGGTTGTTTTTTTTCTCCAGGTCTATACCTATCCCGTTATCTTTAAAAGTAAGCTCTATAACATCTTTGTATCTCCTGCTTTTTATTTCTATTACCGGTGATAGCTCTGGTTTCCTGAACTTGATACTGTTAGAGATCAGGTTGTAAAAAATGCTACGCATATAGCTCTTCAGCGTCGACATCTCATCTACCTCAGCAAAATCAATAATGATCATAATGCACTTGTCTTCAAGAAAGCTGCCGATACTCGATTTTATATCTTCTACTATCTGTGAAAAAATAACCAGCTCTTTATTTTCATTTACATGGTGCTTTACCTGCAGTATGTGATTGAGGTCAGTAATAATATTGTCAAGCTTCTTTACCGAAACCGATAAGGCGCCCATAAACTCCGTGTTCTCATCTTCGTCAAGGCTGCCTTCAAGCAGTGCATTTGATACACCTACAATATTAGCAACCGGCCCGCGTAAATTATGAGATATAATATAGGCAAACTGTTCCAGGTCTTTATTACGCTGTATGAGGTCTGCAGTTATTTTCTTCTCCTTTAGTTCCGCATGTTTCGCCTCCGATATATCGCGGATGAACCCGTTAATACGCAATGGCTTATTATTATCGTCACGTTTCACAGCCATCTCAGCAGATATATGCCTCACTGACCCGTCTTTGCTGATCACCCGGCAATCAAACTTCTGGTTAGCCAGGTTTTTAACGGTATCTTCTATTACCTGTTGCACAGCATCCACTTCTTCCGGGTGCACTCTGTTCAGCAAATTATCCAGCGAAGGAGCTATCTCTCCGGGCTCATACCCGAGTATACGGTATTGTTCATCCGACCAGCGCTCCACATTTTGCACCATATCCACCTCCCAGCTGCCAAAATGCGCCAGTTTCGATGCCTCTTTCAGTAAAGCCTCATTGGCTATTACTTCATCAAGGTATTTCTTACGTTCTTTTTCGAGCTTAAATTTATGCACTGCACCCAGCACTGCATTAGGTAATCGCTGCAACCTGTCTTTAAGCACATAGTCGCACGCGCCTTCTTTCATTATCTCCACAGCATACTCTTCCGAAATAGACCCTGTCACCAGGATGAAAGGAATATCAATGCCATTCTCATTATTTATACGCAAGGCATCTATAGCGCTGAATTGCGGTAACGTATTATCAGCAAGTATCGCATCAAATGTGTTTTCCCTTATCGCATTAATAAACCCTGCTTTATTGTGAGCAAGTATTGCGTTGAAGTCCATCCCCGACCGCTCCAGTGTCCTGATCACGAGCTCCGCATCGGTGATCATATCTTCCAATAGTAATAATTGTAACTTTTCCATGACGACCGCAAACAATTTTACTGTATACTATTATACTATAAATGTACTGAATGGTAAATATAATTCACATTTCCTTGACTAATGCAAAAAAGGTTTAAATATAGTGTAAACTTAAAACGTTTTTTTCAAATAAAATACAGTTAATAACCGATTGTTATGAAAAATTAATCACAGGCAGCTCTTCGCTGGCCACAATATCAGTTTTTTGTAATTCAGCGCAGTTTACCCTCAGCATTATTGTGCAGCCATGCATCGGTTGCGATTCTATATCCAGGCTCCCATTAAGCAAAGTAGTCCGTTCCAGCATATTCTGAAATCCTATTCCGTTCAGTGCGTATATTTCCTGTTTGTCAAACCCCTTTCCATTATCGGTTACACTCATGGTAAACAGAACCGGGTCATAATCCAGCACAATGTGTATTGCAGTGGCGCTGGCATGCTTGGTAATATTATGGATGGCTTCCTGTGCTATCCGGTAAATAAGCAGGCTCTTGCCGGGATCAAATACCTGGCGCTCCCCTTTGATCTCAATTGTACAGGCTATTTCCTGCAAAAACCTAATGCTTTCCAGCTCGTCTTCCAGCACGGGTATAAGGCCACGCACCTTAATAAAATCACTGCTGAGGCTATGGCTGATGTTGCGGACATCGTGCGTTATCTGGTCAAGCAATGTTTTTGCCTTTTCTATAAGCACTGTCTGCCTGCTGTCGGTAGCATACTTCGTTATAGCATTCATGTTCATGGTAGTAAAGGTCAGTAACTGCCCTATATTATCATGTATCTCCCGCGACATCTGGTTCATTGTCCGCTCCTGTTCATCAAAACGTGCGCTCATTAGCTTATTCTGATGATCAAATATCATTTTATTTTTTTCTATATGGTAGGCATTCTGCTTTTGCTTTTGCACCAGCAAATACGCAACAATGAAAAAAACAAACAACATCAGCAATATGGTACCCGAGATAAAGATGGGTATTAAATATTTATCATTCATAGCGCCTTTCCATTTTAGGGTATAACAGAAAAACGCAACATATACTCACATAAAAAAGGCTTCCAACAGTATGGATAGAAGAGTCAATAACGGCAGCAAACTTATCGTGCTTTATTGAAAAATAATCATATAAAGCCCATGATATAAATGTCATACTCCAGAAAAACAATAAAATTGTCGTAAACCAAAAATGAGGATATCTATTTAATTGCAACTGATCATTTTTTAGCAATAAACGAAAAAAAGAAAACAACCCCATTCCAATAATAAATATCCCCTCAAATACAAGAAAATATGATGTCAAAATATAAAGCCCCTGGATAAATAAAATATTTATCAGGCCAAGCACCAACCCTAACAGACCAATATAATATCCTATATTGTATTTTCTAAATACATCTATACTATAATTAAAATATATGGCAATTAATCCAAACTCTAACAGGCAGTATATGGCATATAATGGCATGTTTGTATGATATTTTTTCGCAACAAATATTGCAAGGATCTCATTGATCGCACTTATCCAAACATAAATAGCAAACACTCTTGATGGTGTATCTAATTTCAAAAACCTATATGCAGCAAATAAACTTGCTGAAGTAAATAGCAAACAATAAATTAAAAAATCAATAGACATTATCTTCCCCCTCCGGACGTTGGTGGAAAAACTAGTGTATCGCTGGACGCTGTACCATTTGGTGGACAGGTGTTAGGGCATGGATAACAATGATCTTTAACCATTGGGCACGTTGTTCTTGGATAATAATAAAAAACATAGTTGCCGCCGATATCATAACCTGCGATTACAAAAGTCAATGCACCACTTTGATAACCTGCATATTTGTTTAGTCCTCCGCCGTTGATGTAATCCAGGGTATGGGCAAACATGAATTTGACTTTCACTACCCGCTTGTCAGATAAGTAAGCCCTCAATGAATCCGCATCATAAATAAGGGCATGGAGATCGGTATCCTCTTGTTGATAATGAATACTATTCAGATAACTCTTGATCATTACATTGGCAGTATCTGCTGGTATATAATTACAATACGAGCTGTCAGCAGATCCAAGCGGTGGTTTATGGTATTTGTGTATTTCTACGCAATGTTCATTTGGTTTATGATCCTTGTCATTACCCTTATCGCCATGGTCCTGGTCATGGCAACCTGATAAGATCAATCCTGCAAACGACAGCAGTAATAGTGCTTTTTTCATAAGTTGTGTGTGTGTGTGTTGAGTTAGTTAAGATGTTTAGTTTTTAGGTATTTTATGTAAGAATTTTCCGTCTTCCGATGTGTTTATCTCCTTGGTTATCAGCCCAAATTGCATGGCAAACATCGCCAGGCTCACCCTGCTGTTGGTATTAAGCTTCCTAAACAGATTGTCGCGGTGCCCTTCCACACTTTTTACCGTCGTCCCGGTTTTTTCGGCAATCTGGCTATAGCTCAGGTCGCTG
Organism: Bacteroidota bacterium; assembly: GCA_013285595.1. GTDB lineage: Bacteria > Bacteroidota > Bacteroidia > Chitinophagales > Chitinophagaceae > Nemorincola. The sequence continues at coordinate 7,138 of JABDHF010000035.1, read as the reverse complement.
CAGCAGTTATAAAGCAATTGCAGTTCGCCGTCAGTCAGCTTCGGCAGCTTTATCTCTTCATTCCGCACCGCATAGAAAAAGTGTCTCGTTTTGTGATCTGCATAATACATCCCATCTTTATGGATCGCCACAATTGCCTTCTTTATTTCATCCGGGTCGCAGCTTTTCAGCAGGTAGCCATTAGCGCCATAAGTGATCATCCTGATAAGGTATAGCTCTACTTCAAAGGCGGTTAGTATCAGCACCTTTATATCCGGCCATTTTTTCTTTAGGGCCACAGTGGTGTCAAAGCCGTTCATTTCCGGCATATTAATGTCTATTACGCATACGTCGGGTATTTCCTGCGCTTTCTCTATTTTCTCTATTAGCTGTCGTCCGTTATCGGCCTCTATCACTACTTCTATTCCGCCAAGGTCATTCATAAAAGAAATGATGCCCTTTCTTACCACTTTATGGTCGTCTGCATAGGCAACACGTATTATTTGTTCATCTGTCATGTTCTGAAAGTTCGACTGTTAAATACTTTCGTAAAAGCAAACTATGTGGGTATAAACCTAATATCTTGCTTGCAAATTTTATACAGGTAAAACACTGAGAATATCAGTTTATCATATGCAATAGCCTCAAATCTACTACAATTAACCATAAGGTAACACAAATTGATAATCCGCAACTGTCGGAATGAACAACAAATAATTAAAAAACTAGCTTGCTAACACTTTGAACCAACTAAGTGATGCTCCTGAATACCGTATACCGCAGCAGCATCTCCAGTGCCAGGCATAACACCGCGATCATCGCAAATGGAAAGAAAAGCTCTGCGTAGTGCTTATAAGATGTGATGTCTATACGCGTTTTTTCCAGCTTGTCTATATCTCTATATATTCCTTCCAGCGATTTATTGTTTGTAGCCCTGAAATACTTGCCGCTTGTTTCTCCGGCTATTTTCTTCAGCAGTGGCTCATCGATCTCCACAGGTACCATCTGTTTCTGTATGCCCATAGGCGTTTGCACTGGCATTATAGCCTGCCCTATAGTGCCTATGCCTATGGTATACACTCTTATTTTGTAAGCTTTCGCTATTTCCAGCGCAGTTACCGGGTCTATAAGCCCCATATTATTTACACCGTCGGTCATCAATATGATCACCTTGCTTTTTCCCTTTGAGAAGCGTAGCCTGTCTACAGCAGTTGCCAACCCCATGCCTATCGATGTACCGTCGGTTATCATCCCATTCTTCACCTGCGATATTTGCTCTTTCAGCACATTGTGGTCTATGGTTATAGGGCACATGGTAAAGCTTTCACCCGAGAAGATCACCAGCCCTATCCTATCGGTTGGCCGCTGGTCTACAAACTGCAGCGCCACTTCTTTTGCGGCCTCTATACGGTTTGGCTTAAAGTCTTCAGCTATCATACTGCCCGACACGTCCATCGCCAGCACTATATCTATACCTTCGCTATCAATATTCTCAGTAGTGTTGCTCGACTGTGGCCTTGCCAATGCTATACACAAAGCAATAAGCGCCACAATACGTAATGCAAAGAGAATAGGCCGCAGTTTTGCCTTTCCGCCAGCCATAGATTTTTTTAGCCCGCCAAGCGTCGTGAGGCGTAGCGCCGGGCTATCCCTTTTCTTACTGCGCCACTGCCACCATATCATAAACGGTATCAGCAGCAGCAATGCAAAGAAAACCGGTTGCGCAAAAGTGATATGTTTCCAGTCCAGGAATGCTCTCATTTGTATTATACGGTTGTATTATCTGTTTGGGGTTTAGCATTATTATCGGCTGTGTTCTGCACTATGATCACCGGCCGCGATGTATTTACAAACTGCTTCGCCATATCCATAGCCTCCATATGTTCCTGTGGCGTCGGCTCTGCTTTCGCAAACTTTGCCAGGTCAGCAGTATGCAGTATGGTCGACAGTTCATCGTAGTGCTGCAATAATTCTTTGTGGGTATGCACCTTGCCAAGCAGTTCATCGGTCGTCAGCTCCATCACCTGCGTCTCGTAGCGCTGCTCTATATAGTTCCTCACTATATCCGTAAGTTGCACATAGTACTCTTTCACCTGCTTTTTCTGCCATAGTTGTTTTGTGTCCAGCTCTGCCAACAGGCGCAGCGCATACTCCTGCAGTGTCTCCACTGGCCCTTGCGGCTTAGGGGCTGGGGCTTTCTTATTCTTTAAGAAATAAAGGATCACAAAAATAAGCAACACAATAAACACTATCCCACCCACTGCATACCACACATAGTCCAGCCACGAGCCTTTTATTGTCATGATGCCTTTAATGCCTTTAAAGCCCTTGGCAGTATCCACAGCCACCGTCTGCACCAGCAGGTCAAAAGAATCCGTTTGAACTGTATATGTCGTTCCTGAATTTGGTATCACCGCAAATACAAATGCAGGTATTCTAAACGTCCCTGAGTCAAAACCCGTAATCAGCAGCCGTTGCTTATACACCTCTATATCACCCTGCTTCTCAGTATCTATCTTACCCTTTTCTACAACCTCCAGGTTATTAAACGAATCTGGTATCGCAGCCCAGCTTAGCCTGCCATTGGCCGGGTTATTTTGTATCTCTATAAATAGCCTTGCCTGGTCGCCTATCATTATCTGCTTCGCATCTATGCGCGCACTAGCTTTGGCATCGCCCTGCGCAAATGCACCAGCCGACAGAAGCAGCAACCCAGCAATTAAAATAAATCCTTTATTTACTAATATTCTCATGTTTGTTTATATCGTTATCAATTGCAAATGTTTTATGCCGTAAACGCAGCAAGCTTTTCACTGAACGATACCGGGTCCAGGTAAAACCTTGCCTTATTATTTTTATCCCGGTCGCCACCATGTATATGGTCGTATTGGTAACCAAACATAGTGCAGATATTCCGGTAATGATCCGGCCTGCTGTCTGCCGGGAATATTTCCAGCACCTTCATGGGCTTCCTGTTCCTGAAAATGATATTCGTCAGCCCTGCCCCATGCAGCCCTATCAGCACACTTGTATTGGTAAACAGCAATACCTGCTCCTTCAGGCTCATGCCATCCGTATCCTTTATTTCGAACCCATTGTCTTCGGCTATCTGTTCTATCTCCTCGCTATTACTTATTGCCCGCTCTTTATTTTTATTCCGCTTCAGGAATATCTTTCGCCCCTTATCGCTACCCTCTTTTACTACATCGCCAAAAGAAGCTACCACATCATATATCGAATCCGAGTAAAACGTATCCTTACATACATATAAGTGCTTTACAGAATAGTATTCATCCTTCCCCTGCACAATGATCTTTCGTCCCGATAGAAAGTTCGACTCCTTCAAAAACTCCTGCACGTACTTTATCTCATTAAAATAATACGGCACTAATAACGGCACATCAGCAGGCACCTTGTCTTTAGCTATATATACTTGTGACAACGTATCTATAAAAAAATGATAATAATTCTGCCAGTAATACCTGATAGGGATGCAGCTTTCTATCTCTATCACCTTTTTAGGCTGCAGGTAATTTAGCGTAGATGGCTTGCGCTTACTCTTATCCCATATATCAGATACGTATGGGAACGACATCTTAAAAACCTCAAACCGTCCAGGTATTGCCCATCCATACAGCGGCTCTACCAACATCTTTTGATCAAACTTATAAACGTATGACATAAACTGTTCCATAAGAAATAAGTCTTCCGGATTGCTTTCTTTCAGTTTATCCGTATCTATATCAGGGTAAAATTTATTAACCGCATCCTTATCGTACTGCTTGCTTATCAAATACTTATCAAAATCATCTTTACTGAAGCTCCAAACCCGTTTATCTATCTTCTGTAAAAATTTTACCTGCAAATAAATATCAATCTTTTTCAAAAACGAATCCATAAAATTGATATTATAACCACATTAATTCGATAAACAGAATCACCCAATTAGCTAACCTTAACCCCTACAAAACACGAGCATCAACTGATCCGCTAATCAAAAATCACCTTCCTTTAAAATACACCTGCAACACCTTCACATAATCCTCATCGGTCCTCACATGCAGCAGCGCCGCCCCACTCTTCCTGAACGACTGCACACAATATTTATTCTTATCCTCGTAAGCCCCCGCATACTGGGTCCTGATAGCCTTATTATCTGTATCCAGCCAAAACATTTCGCCTGTCTCCGAGTCCATTACCTGTATAAGCCCTGCCGATGGCAGTTCTTTATCATATTTATCATATACATGTATACCCACTATATCGTGTCGGCGGGCGGCCAGTTGCAAGGCATTGTCGTATGGCTGGCTCACAAAATCGCTCAGCACAAAAGTGATCGTCTTCTTTTTCAGCACGTTATTCAGGAATTCCAGCGCCACCCGCACATCGGTTGCGCCCGTATGATTAGGCTCGAGGGCTATAAGTTCACGTATTATGCGCAGTATATGGCTCTTTCCTTTCTTGGGCGGTATATATTTTTCCACCTTATCACTAAAGAAGATCACCCCCACCTTATCATTATTGGTAGTAGCTGAAAAAGATAATACCGCACCCAACTCAGTAATCAGGTCGCGCTTCAATTGTTTCTGCGTACCAAAAAGCGAGCTGCTGCTGATATCCACCACCAGCATCACGATCAATTCCCTTTCTTCTTCAAATACCTTTACAAACGGATGAGAGAACCGCGCGGTCACATTCCAGTCTATAAACTTCACATCGTCGCCAGGAGTGTATTCCCGTACTTCGCTAAAAGACATGCCCCTCCCCTTAAAGGTAGAATGGTACTCCCCGGCGAAAATATGATTGCTTAACCCATTGGTTTTTATTTCTATACGCCGTACCTTCTTAAGTATCTCAGCAGTTGTCATTTTTTCAGAAAGTCGTTTGTTGAACTACTCTGTTGTTGCAATTAATTTAAAAACCTAAACTACTTTACGCCTCTGCGACCTTAAAAAGACCACATGAGAAGCTGCGTCTTTGCGCCTTTGCGTGAAACTTTTCTCGCTAAGCACTAACCCTTCACCAGGTTTTTCGTTATCACGCTCGTCAGTACCTCTGCCATCTTATCCGCCCGCTCTTGCGCCTGCGCCTCATCCCATAACAAGCTGATAGACGATGAGATACAACGGCTCATTATAGCATCGCTCACAGCAAAAGCCTGGTTGCTATAATGCATCACCTGCTTCTTTTGTTCGTCATGCAGGCGGTGCATCCAGCTGCCATTTTGCAGGTGGTGCCACTTACGTATATAGTGCCAGTTATTGTCATACCAGTAAAAATTACCACCTATTCCAGCAGCCGCAAATCCCGCCACAGCGTCCCTTGCCATATCCTCAGTTGGCAGGAAGAACGATACGAACGAACCCGTATCACCGGCCGGATCAGGTATCACCCTGAAAGTCAAGCCATCTACTTTCTTTAATGTATTTGCAATAATGCTATGATTGCGTTTCTGCAATTGCAAAAACTCATCGAGTCTCCTTATCTGTGCCAGCCCCACAGCCGCATGCAGTTCAGATATGCGGAAGTTATAACCCAGGTACGGGTGCAGGTCGGCCCCTCGGTCTTTACCCGCATGGTCATGGCCGTGATCAGTATATTGGTCACATTTTTTATATATCTCTTCGTCATTGGTGATCACCGCCCCACCTTCAGCACAGGTAATGATCTTTACAAAGTCAAACGAAAACGTACCCGCCACACCTATAGTGCCCACACTCTTTCCCTTATAGCTGGCGCCAATAGCCTGGCATGCATCTTCTAATAATAGTATATGATGCGCATCACATATAGCCTTTAGTTCATCCATCTGGCTCATGCTGCCGCACATGTGTACCGGCATTATAGCCTTGGTCCGGTTGGTTATAGCAGCTTCCACCGCCTTAGGGTCCAGCGTCAGTGTCTCATCAATATCCACAAGCACAGGTATCGCTCCCACCGAAAGCACCGCCTCAAAGCTCGCCACAAACGTAAACGTAGGCATGATCACCTCATCCCCGGCGCCAATACCCAGTGCCGCCATTACCGTAGTAAGCGCCGCAGTGCCACTGCTCGTCAACTGTGCATATCCCGCACCAAAAGTCCTGCATATCTCCTGCTCCAGTTCCTTTGCCTTCCAGATGCCCTTACGCGGGCCGTCAAAACCATAGCGCATCAGGATGCCCGTTTCCAGCACATCATTTACTTCCTTGCGCTCCTGAGCGCCAAATAATTCGTAGCCTGGCATATCAATAAGTTTATAGCTACAAAAGTAACCGTTCCACCCGTTATATTACAAGAGTCTAAAACTTAAAATTTTCTGAAAAATCGGCTTGCTCATTTGTCATGCCCGATGCATCTTTACCTATAAACAATCATCAAGGCCGTCATTTCGCAACGTAGCGCCCGATCCTTCATCGGGAGCGCAGCAAGAGAAATCCCCTGAGGATTAGCAGGCATTCTCATCAAGAAACTATCCACTCCAATACATACTTCGTAATTTTCCTGTATGTATTCAAATAATGACAATCCGCGCTTATTATTGATATGCAAATTCCCTACCCTCAATTTCAACCGGCATATCCGTAGCACCATAGTACATGAAAAATATAGCGCACTCCTCCCCATAAATCGACCTCAAATCCGCCACTGGCAAGGGCTTTCATTTTCCCATATTGATATAACATTTTTCACAATTCATCACTCCCTCTACCAAATTCAATCATAAAATCTTTCAAAATTATCCCTTAAAGGACATATAATAAAATAAAATAAAAAACAGCAATAATAAAATTATAATTATTGCTGTTTCAAAAATAATTAAAAGAAAATCTCTTTAACTATTTTGATTAAGATTAACAGGATTTTGAGAGTCTCTGTTATCTTTTTCAAATTCCGCATAAGCTGGATTTTTGTGCATTTAAATACAGTTTGTGCATTTACAGTTTGAATAGCCAATATCTATGAAATATTGGCTATTCCTCTGCAAATAAGATAAAACACAAAAATTCTCATCCAAAGGAATTGTTAAATGGATTTTTAGACTGTTTTACAGGCTCAAGATTATAAACAATTCGATCTTCTGATTTAGTAATCAGTACAGCAAATTTTCTATTAGTATGCTTTGCAGCATCAATAGTTAAATCAAGAACTTGTTCTAAAGACAAAATTCCAATCTTAT
>JABDHF010000034.1 GCA_013285595.1 Bacteroidota bacterium | reverse complement strand
CATCGGGCATAAACAAAGTTCGGTTTCTTCCTACTTGTGCTTTTTGCGGAAGGAATATGGTATTATTAATGAAGCCACGCCTTTCTTAATTTTAGCCATTCTTATACATACAATTCTTTTGATAAACGAAAAAGCCCCGCCAAATGGCGGGGCTCTCGTTTATGAAAAGCTATTTTGCTAGATCTTAAAGTGTGAGAACGCCTTGTTGGCTTCTGCCATACGGTGCGTATCTTCTTTCTTTTTGAAGGCACCGCCTTCACCTTTTGCTGCCGCTACTATTTCATTAGCCAGTTTATCAGCAATGGTCTTACCGTTACGCTCGCGGGAGAAGCGGATAAGCCACTTCATGCTCAGCGATATTTTACGGTCAGGGCGAACTTCAGATGGTATCTGGAAGGTAGCGCCACCTATACGGCGGCTACGTACTTCTACAGCCGGAGTTACGTTAGTCAGTGCGCGTTTCCACACTTCATAACCCTCTTCGTTGTTGATCTTGGTCACCTTATCAAGTGCATCGTAAAATGCGCTCAATACCACTGTTTTATTGCCACCTATCATCAGGCAGTTTACAAAACGGGTTACGTTCTTATCCTTAAATTTTGGATCCGGTGCTAATGGAAGTTTTTTTGCCTGTGCCTTTCTCATCGGGTACTGATTGGCTGATTATTATACGTTATAAAAAATTATTTCTTACCTGCTGGCTTTGCTGCTGCTCCGCCCTTTACTTTTTCTTTCTTGGTACCATACTTGCTACGGCTCTTCTTACGGTCTTTTACACCCGCAGTATCCAGCGCGCCACGTACTATATGGTAACGTACACCCGGCAGGTCCTTTACACGGCCTCCGCGTATCAGCACTATAGAGTGCTCCTGCAGGTTATGGCCTTCACCCGGTATATAGGCGATCACCTCTATCTTATTGGTAAGGCGCACCTTTGCTACTTTACGCAGCGCAGAGTTTGGTTTTTTAGGCGTAGTAGTATATACACGGGTGCATACTCCACGGCGTTGCGGGCAGGAATCCAGTGCGCGGGACTTTGATTTTGTCCGCATTTGCTCACGTCCTTTACGTACTAATTGTTGAATGGTAGGCATTACTTACGTACTAAAAATTTAAAATGGAGTGCAAAGATAGGTAAATGATTTGAATAGAAAAGTAAAAAATAAAAAAATATTTTTAACCCTGCTTATGCTCATGCCACAATGCTCATTCAAGGTGTCTCAGATTTCCCGGTCGCGGTCACGCCCTACTCTATGACGATTTCATTATTATAACTCCCATGCATGGTAGTACTTTTCAGAAAGTAAACCCCGGGAATGACATTCAATTTTAGCAAGATTTGCGCGTTCGTATTCCCGGTAAACTCCTTAACTTTTTTGCCCGCCATATCTGTAACCAATATCGACACTGGTTCGTCATGATCAGATAATATATTTACCGTAAAAATTCCTTTGTTCGGGTTAGGATATACGTTTAGCCCATTAACTGAACTGGAAGCCACAGGAACTCCAAGCCGGCAATCGATAATGTGCAGCATCCATGCAACTGTGTCGGCACCGCAAATATTGGTTACAGTGTAAACAACCGTATCGGTTCCTGCAGATATTCCTGTTACCATACCCCCGGCGCTTACCGTAACTTTTGTATTGCTTGCCGTCCATGTACCACCAAAGGAAATATCAGCTAAAGTGATCGCAGAGTCTTTACAAACATTCGACGCACCTGTTATTGTTCCGGCATCTGGCAGGGGATTAATTGTTATCGTTTGCGTTGCTGTAGCTGTGCCGCAGCTATTGGTTACTGCATATAAAATGGTGTCAGCCCCAGGCAGGGCGCCGCTAACTATTCCGGAAGATACGGTTGCCAGTGTGTTCGCGCTACTCCACACGCCACCTGTTACAGCATCGCCGAGTGCAATGGTGGAGCCTGCGCATACAGCAGCGGCGCCTGTAATAACTCCCGCTACAGGCAATGGATTCACAGTTATCGGCAATATAACCACTGCCGTACCACACCCGTTGCTTACAGAATAAGATATAGTAGCAGTTCCCAGTGAAGCTCCGCTTACCACACCACTGCTACTTACAGTAGCAATACCAATATTGCTGCTGCTCCATGTTCCTCCCGTAGCCGCATCACTAAGGGTTGTCGCATCTCCTGCACATACAGTTCCCGTGCCGGTAATTGTTCCCGCAGCAGGTGTTGGGTTCACAGTTATCGTTGCAGTAGCTGTTACTGAACCACAGCTATTATTTACAGAGTAAGATATTACCGATGTACCCTCGCCAATACCCGAGACAATACCACCACCACTTACAACAGCTATACCTGTTGCTCCGCTGCTCCATGCGCCCCCTGTAGTAATATCAGTCAATACAATAGTAGCTCCTGCACACAATGTGCCTGCCCCCGCAATAGTCCCTGCAACTGGTAAGGAATTAACTGTTACAACTTTTGCAGCAATGGTGGTACCGCAGCTATTCGTCACCGTATAAAATACAGACGTCGTATCGGCCATTATACCTGCTACTACACCTGTGCTGCTTACTGTAGCAATACCAGTAACATTGCTGCTCCACACCCCACCTGTTGTTGCATTAGTCAGCGCCGTAGTTGAGGATGCGCACACTACGGCGCTACCTGTTATCGTGCCTGCAAAAGGCAATGGGTTTACGGTTAACGATATAGTATCGGCAGCTATACCACAACCATTTGCTATGCTGTAAATTATAGTATCGGCACCTGCGATCTCCCCGGTCACAAGTCCGCCACTGTTAATTGTTGCTATTGTGCTATTGCTGCTATACCACGTGCCGCCCGGTATAGAGCCACTTAGCGTTATAGTACTCCCGGCGCATAACGAGGAAGCGCCAGTTATAGTTATTCCAGCCGGATGTGGTTCGACCTCAATATGGATCGCAGGAGGCACCGTTACACCACATTGATTTGTGAGCGTACAGACCCACGTACCGGAATCTGTAACCGCAGCAGATGTGAACTGCAGAATGCCACTCGTTTGGGCAGGGTCAGCAACTCCATTATGCGTCCACACAAAAGTTTGTGCATTAGTATTGTGCAGGTCGAAAGCAAAAGCGCCGCTTTGGCAAATGGTATCGCTGGTATTGCTGTAATATTTATACACAGGCTTACGGCATACCTCTATAAATGACTGGAAATACCCCTGGAAAAAAGGCGACGAAATGTGTAGGTTATGGGCAATGGGGTCAAATTCATATACCCCCCGCTCTGTTGAACCATATAATTTTCCATTGCTGGCCTGCATTAGGCCACTCAGGTCGCCCCCTGTATCGTCTCCATTATAAAAATCATGGGCATGGTTATAAATATTAGTAGCCGGATCGTATTCATATAATGTCTGTGTTCTGTAATGGGTCGATGAGCTATAAGGATAATAGTCATAGCCATATAACTTACCGCTTCCGGCTTTTACCATTGACGTTGCAGGGGCGTCGCCGGTATGAACATCAAGGTTCATTTGCTTTGTGTAACTGTTTGCGGATATGTTATAAGCAAAAATGACGCCCCCAAGCGAGTCTCCACCCTGCACATCAGTAGAATACAATACACCGGCTGTTTCTACAAAACCGCCGTTGGGGTTATATCCTGTTGATGGGTCGCAATTAAAGGGGTAAATATAAGTATATGCGTTGGTTGCAGGGTTTATCCTTATTACAGTGCCGCCATCGGGAAAGCCACTCGGGCAGGCAGAATAACGGCCCGTAGTACCATAAATATAGCCGTCTGATGCTTTGTATAAATTCCCTTTTATGTAATTCCCTTCCGTCGAAAGACCCGTAGCAAAAGCCGGCAACGAAGCTACAACGGTCATGGTATTTGTAGCTATATTGTAGGTATATATCTGGGCGCCATACTCGGTAAGCCCACTCCCCGCAGTAGCGCCACAGGTACCATATAGCATGCCGGGCGAACCTTCTATCAGGCCGTTAACCGGGTTCTGGACTATGCCGAAATCCACCAATACCCTGAAACTGTCTATTACCAGGTCGTATTCAAACAGTACACCATAATTGTTAGCGCCTCCCAGGAAAGTTATTCCATAGATTTTGCCATTTGACGCCTGCATTAAAGATGAGTTCATACTTCTGCCATCAGGGCCTGTAAATACATGAATTATGCTTAGGTTATTACCATTCGAATCCGTTTTAACAATGGTTCCTTTTTGGTAAGTAAGGCTCGATGGGGTACTCATTTCTCCCCAAAGTTCTTTTTGGGCATAAGAGGCAGTAAAATGAATACACAATAGAAGAACGAAGGTGAAAAGTTTAGGGTACATAGGTGAAAAGGTTTATACAAAGCTAAATGATCGAAACGAATATTATATCATTTCCCATATCGATCCAGCGCCTTTTCTATAATTCCTTAGGCTTAACCGGGGCACGCTTACATTACCAGCATGGCATCCAGTATGCGTTTTGCCGCCTTGCCATCACCATAAGGGTTAGACTTCATGGCCATAGCATTATATGCATCCTCGTCCGTAAGCAGCCGCATGGCTTCTGTATATATCAGTTCGGTATCGCTGCCCACTTTCAGCACTGTACCTGCATCCACAGCTTCTGGCCGCTCTGTGGTATCTCTTAGCAGCAATACAGGCTTACCCAGCGACGGCGCCTCTTCCTGCACGCCACCACTGTCTGTAAGTATCAGCCGCGAGTTATTCATCAGCCACAAAAATTCAGGATAGGCCGCAGGTGTCACCAGGTGAATAAGTGGGTGTCCGCCTAGCAGATCGCCTACCACATCTTTTACATTAGGGTTCAGGTGCACTGGGAATATTACCGGTACGTTTGCTGCCTCTGCAATTCTCTTTATTGCGGTACAAATATTCACAATACCCGCCCCATGGTTTTCCCGCCGGTGCATGGTTACCAGCACATAGTCTTTCATCTTGCCCAGCCCCTGCGCAGTAATGCCATCAGGAATCTTATCCCCTATCTTTTGTAGTCCCAGCAACAAAGCATCGATGCCTGTATTGCCTGTCACTACCATTTTATCAGCAGCTACACCTTCATCCAGCAAGTTGTTCTTTGCATACTCTGTAGGCGGAAAATGAAAGTCGGTAACCTTGCTGGTCATCACCCTGTTTATCTCTTCAGGGAATGGCGAATACTTATTAAAGGTCCTCAAGCCAGCTTCTACATGCAGTACTTTTACTCTATTGTAAAATGCGGCCAGCGATGCTGCAAATGTGGTGGTGGTGTCGCCTTGTACTATGATCATATCTGGCTGCTCAGCAACTAATAGCTCGTTTATCTTTACCAGTAGTTTTGCGGTAAGCCCGGCAAGCTGCTGATTAGGCTCCATCACATCAAGTGTAAAATGTATTGGTATCTTAAAGAAGTCTATCACCTGCTGCAGCATTTCCTTATGCTGCCCTGTGGAACATACCAGCGTATTAAAATGCTTACTTCCAGTCAGCGCTTCCACCACCGGAGCCAGCTTTATAGCCTCGGGCCGTGTGCCAAAAAAAACAATTACTTTTTGCATCAGTTATGTTTTATCACAGGTATTCTTTCTAATCCGCCTGTCTTATACAGCGCAAAATACGGCTCCGTCTGGTCTCGCACATAATTTATTTTGTAGCCGTTGGGCAAAAAACATTGCAACAGCAAAGCATCTTCCCAATCTGAAACACCCGCTTTATCAATGCCATCATGCGCTATCTGCTGCGCTACAGCTACGTGGTTATAAGCCAAAACAGGCTTCGCACTCAGCAACCCAAATACAAACAATGAACATGACGGCAGCAGCACGATAGTAACAAGGCTGCCCTTGATGAGGGAATTGAATGCAGGCTGCTTAAAAAGCACATACAGCAGGTAAGCAATAAAGAGGCAGCAAAAAGGTATGCAAAACGAGTAATATCGATAGTAAAGCGCAGTATAATGCTGCGACTTCACACTCAAAAGCAAAAGGAATAAACTACCGAATATTCCGAACAAGAACAAAATATGAAGGTTCCTTCTCTCTGCCTGCTCTTTACTTATTCTCACACCGGCTATATACAGCAATACGATAAAAGCCAACGAAAGAATACCTGCAAATGGCCTGTTGCCAAATGCCGGGAATACCGCTTTGTAGTTGATAGCGGTAAACTTTATGCTACGCTGCACCGCTTCCACTGCGCTAAAGCCGGCAGCAGCGCTTCGCTCCTGTATCTTATGGTTTTGGTTGCTCATCATCTGCACGCCCTTGTAGGAAAAATAAAAGAACACTACAAGCAAAACCACCGGCGCCATTATCGCCGGTATATTCTTTCCAGAAAAAAGCTTTCCCTTTTTAATAACCAATAATACACCCAGGAAAACAAGTACCACGTAAATACTCAGGAAGTGCGACAGTATAGCGCCGGCAGAAAACAGCCCGGCAAGAAAAAGATGGCGCGGGCTTTCTTTTTGATCCAGGAATTTGAAAAAGTAAATGGCAGCAAGCGTCACAAATAATATTCCCATGGAGTAGGCTCGTATCTCGTGGCTCATACCCGCAAAGTCATTGTCTGTAGCAAGAAGTATGATGGCTAATGAGGTAAAAATACTGTCTTTGAAAAACAAGGAGCAAAGCATGTAAAAGGCTATTAAAGTACCAATGGCGCACAACTTCGATAGCAGCATATACACAGCAATGCTGTTGCCAAATATCATCGTAAACCAGTGCAGGGTTATGTTGTATAAAAAGCTGTTGCCATTATCCAGCACCGTAGCGTTGAACACATTGCCGGCAGTATTTAGTTGTGAAAAAGCCTCAGAGCCAATTTGATTTGTATTGGCATAAAAAAGCGGGGTGTCGTGGCTTATCCCCTTACTGCATCGTATAGAAATACTCTCATCATACCATATTTCCTTTTTAAGAGGAAGGATCAGTACAAGTAAAATGGCAGCAAGCAGGCATACAATATTGATCTTTCGTGCTGCGCTATTACTGATCATGCTTTCCGCCACAGCCATGTTTACGGATTTAGTTTCCCCATTTTATATTCCAGTAGCAACTTCAGGGTCTGCTTCATGGTCTTCTGCACATTCATTTTAGATTCACCTTGCTTTAGGTCGTACCGCAGTATCATGGGTATCTCATTCATGGTGGCGCTTTGGCCGGCCACTTTCAGCAGCACCTCTACCATGCACCCAAACCCTTTTTGTGTAATAAACTTATCGCCATATACCTTTATCGTTTTCCTCAGCATATCTACCCTATACGCCCTAAAGCCACAGGTATAATCCTTGATCCCCTCAAACCCCACCATTATCCTGAATAAAAACCCAGCAGCCCAGCTAAAAAATGTACGGGATCTCTTCAGCCCTTTTATCCTTGCTCCCGGCTGGTACCGCGATGCTATTACAAGATCGCTGCCCTCCGCCACCTGCTGCGCCATCCGCTGAATAAGGTATGGGGTCTGGCTGTCGTCAGCATCCAGGGTCACTACAATATCGGAGTCTTTAAGACCCTCTACCGCCTTGCGCATGCCTTGGTTTATAGCATTGGCAAGGCCGCTGTTGGGCTGTATATCCAGTGTATCTACCTTTATATCCCCTTTAAAGTTCCTGGCAACTGCAAGTGTATTGTCCACACTGCCGTCATTTACCACCAGCACGCTCGCATCCCATTTATAATAGTTATAAGCGTCGTTTATTCTTTGCAGTAATGGTGGCAGCGATTCTTCCTCATTGTATGCCGGCAATACAATTCTTATATGCATGTTTTAACAAGGAGTGGTTCCTGAATGCTAAAGTAATCTATTTTATAAATCTTAAAGGTTTTACCACTAAAAAGCGGACCTGTATGGCTACGAAACGGGGAATTCCCTGCCCTCTATATCCTCTGCAGCCTTCCGGAACTGCTCTGATATTGCCGACTTCTCATTTTTATTAAAATCGAAGTTCACGATCACATCATGCGCTTCCGCAGCCACCTGGCTTTGTTCATTCAATATCCGGTGATGAATGCCGAAACTGGTATTCTTAATAAATTCTATCCTGCACTCCACCACTATATTCCCGGGGTAAAATAACGGCGTAAGGAACTGGCATGAGGTAGACAACAGTATCGGCCCGATTTTCGTTTTGCTAAACGAACCTGCAAGGCCGCTTAGCTCCCAATAATTTACCCTTGAAGCCTGTATATACTTGAAGTAAGTTACATTATTTACATGGCCAAACAGGTCCATCTCGCTCCAGTCTATTCTCAATGGCAGCTTTACCGGAAAGTTGTGCATAAATGCGAATTTAAGTAAACAAATACATGAGTCTCAGCACCCAAAGGTTATTAAATTGTGCTGTATTATCTGTAGTCTGTGGTATATGGTCGCGGATAGAGAAAAGAGAATACTGGAACCTGATATTGAAAAACAGCCCTCTCCATAAATGAAGGTTACAACCGGTAATAAAGTCAACATCGGTCTTTTTAAAAGGATATTTTGTCTGATCAAACGTTTGAGCCGGGTAGGTGACAAAATTTTCGGTACTGGCAGCTAACTCGGAAATAGATACACCCAATCCGAAATTCGTCTTCCGCTTATCAAAGTAGTTGATCATCAGCGGCACCTCGGCATAGTTGAGCTTCATACTATACTTCACCACCCACAACCCCGATGGCAGCTGTATCTCGCCCGTCGACTTACTTCCTTTTTGTGAATAAAGTATCTCCATACTGGCAGCAAGGTGGCTCCTGATGGGTATATACACTATCCCTCCGGCATTCAGGCCTAGCTTATGATAACCGGCTATGTAATCTCCGTCTACCTGCGCAAAGTTTGCACCACACACAAGGCCTCCATAAAATTTATGTTCAGGCTCTACATAATAATTATCCTGCGCACTCACCCTGCCATGAAAAATAAGCAGGGTAAAAACAACGCAACACAATATTTTTGCCCTTTCAATAAATGTCATTAGTAATAAAGGTTCCGGCTTCAAAGATACTTATTTCAGCAGGTACATGAGGCGCACCACCCACATGTTATTATACTGGTCGGCTCGCGCATAAGTTATCGGCGGCAGTTGAGAGCGTATAGGCGTTATGGAATATTGGAACCGGACGTTAAGGAACAAGCCCTTCACCAAATGCAGTTCTACGCCCGCCAAAAAATCGAAATTATCTTTCTTGAACGGATATTTCTGGTTAAGATCTATATTCTGCGGCGCCAGTACCGATGTATCTATTTGCAACGTTTCAGTGCTGCTCACCAGCCTGCTATAAGAAACGCCCACCCCAAAATGGCTCTTGCGCTTATCAAAATAATTGATCATAACAGGAATTTCGGCATAGTTAGCATTAATACCATAGTGTGTTATCAGTATTTTTTTATTTCCCGGCGAGGGTTGCGGCCCATCACTTTTACTACCTTTTTGCGAATAAAGTATTTCCAGGCTTACGGCCACGTGCTTTGCTAGCTGGGCATATACTATTCCCCCTGCATTCAGCCCTATTTTCCGGTAACCTGCATAATAGTCGCCATCTACCTGCGTAAAATTAGCCCCCACTACCAGCCCGCCATAGAATAACCGCGGCTGCTCTATATACATGCCTTCGGGCTCATCTCCCTCCGCCTCCTGCGCCCTTGCAAATGCCGGGAACACAGTTAAAATAACTGCAATAACTATAAGTGCTGCGAATTCTCTACTTTTATTCATCGAAACAGCCGTACAAAATGAGTTTCAAATATACGCCAAACACGTTAAAAAAATTAGAAGAGCTTTACGAAGAAGCACGTTACATAATACGTTATGAGAAAGGAAATTTCAATAGCGGCTACTGCATACTTGAAGAAAGGCGGGTGGTGGTGATCAACAAATTCTTCAGTGTAGAGGGCCGCATCAATGCCCTGCTGGAGATATTGCCATCGGTAAAGATCAATGAAGAAGAGCTGAGCGGGGAGATGCTGAAGTGGTATAAACAACTGAAAACGGAGCCTGCCGCAGGCCAGGACCCTTCTGTTCAAACTCAAATGGACCTCTGACCGTGAAAGTAACTTTCCTTGGCACAGGCACATCGCAAGGCATACCTTTTATAGGGTGTCCATGCCCTGTATGCACCTCTGCCAACAAAAAAGATAACCGCCTGCGCTCAGCTGTATGGATAGAAACCCCGCAGGCAAGCATAGTAATAGATAGCGGCCCCGATTTCAGGTACCAGATGCTGCGCGCCAAAGTACACCGACTCGATGCCATTATCATCACCCATGGCCACAAAGACCATATTGCCGGCCTCGACGATGTGCGCGCCTACAACTACTTCGATCAGCGGCCCATGCAGGTCTACGCCACTGAAGAAACACAAGAGACCTTGAAGCGCGAGTTCCAGTATATCTTCTCCGGAGCCTCATACCCTGGCATACCGCAGGTCGATCTGAATACCATCACCGCCAGCAAACCGTTCAGCATCAATGGGCTAACTATCACACCTATAAAGCTGCTGCATTATAAGCTGGAAGTACTCGGTTTCCGCATCGGCGATTTCACCTACATCACAGATGCCAGCTATATTGCCCCTGAAGAACTGGCAAAAGCCAAAGGCAGCAAGGCCATGGTGCTCAATGCGCTTCGCCACGAGCCGCATATATCCCACTACACACTATCGCAGGCTATAGAAGTAGGCAAGAGCGCGCAGGTAGATGAAGTCTACTTCACCCACATCAGTCACCAGCTTGGCCTGCACGATGTTGTAGACAGCGATCTGCCCGAAGGCATGCACCTCGCCTACGATGGGCTTGAGTTACAGTTTTAACGAGATTTGACAACTTTTAAAAAGTTGTCAAATCTACCCGCCACACTTTCGTATTTTTGCAAACTATTTTTTGAATTAGGATAATTTATGGAATATAATTTCACTGAGATCGAGAAAAGGGTAAAAGATAAGTGGGCTAAGGAAGAAGTATATAAAGTAAGCAACGACAGCGACAAGCCCAAGTGCTATATACTCGATATGTTCCCCTACCCCAGTGGTGCGGGGTTGCATGTTGGGCATCCGCTAGGCTATATTGCTTCAGATATTTATGCCCGCTACAAGCGGCAAAAGGGGTTTAATGTGCTGCACCCCATGGGCTTCGACGCCTTTGGGCTGCCAGCTGAGCAATATGCCATAGAAACAGGCCAGCACCCCGCAGTAACAACCGAAAAGAACATAGCACGCTACCGCGAGCAGTTGGACAACATAGGATTCTCTTACGACTGGAGCCGCGCAGTGCGCACTAGCGATACCGGCTACTATAAGTGGACGCAATGGATATTCCTGCAGCTCTTCCATAGCTGGTACGACCGTAAGCAAAATAAGGCGCTGCCGATCAGCGAGCTCATCGCCATTTTTGAAAAAGAAGGCAACGCCAACATACCATGCCCCGGCGACGAGACACTGAAGTTTGACAGCCAAAAATGGAAAGACCTTTCCGAAAAGGAACAGCGCGACAATCTGATGCAATACCGCCTCGCCTACCAGGGCTACGCACAGGTATGGTGGTGCGAAGCGCTGGGCACAGTGCTTGCCAATGACGAAGTGGTAAACGGCGTATCAGAGCGCGGCGGCTACCCGGTAGAAAGAAAGAACATGCGCCAATGGTTTCTCCGCATCACAGAATATGCAGACCGCCTGTTAACCAGCCTCGATACCCTCGACTGGACAGAAGCCATGAAAGAAATGCAGCGCAACTGGATAGGGAAAAGTAATGGCGCGGAGATAATGTTTAACCTCTCCCCGGCCCTCTCCAATCGCGAATTACGTAACATCTCCCTCTCCTTCGGAGAGGGTCGGGGAGAGGTTTCAATTCCTGTGTTCACCACCCGCCCCGATACCATCTTTGGCGTAGACTTCATGGTACTCGCACCAGAGCACGAATTAGTAGATGACATAACAACACCCGAACAGAAACAAGCCATAGAAGAGTACAAAACCTACGTAAAGACCCGCTCTGAGCGCGAGCGTATGAGCGAGGTAAAGCAAATTACGGGCTGCTTCACAGGTGCATATGCTATTCATCCGTTGTCAGAAAAAGAGATACCGGTATGGATATCAGAATATGTGCTTGCAGGCTATGGCACAGGCGCTATAATGGGCGTACCAAGTGGCGACGACCGCGACCATGCCTTTGCAAAACACTTCAACATACCCATCACCAACATATTCGGCGATAGGTATAACGGCGATAAAGCCTATAGCGACAAAACAGGCACAATAGAGGATAGTGATTTCCTTACAGGAATGAATATACCCGCAGCCACAGAAGCCGCCATAAATGCGCTCGTAGATGCTGGCGCAGGCAAACGAAAGGTAAACATCAGGCTGCGCGATGCAGGCTTTAGCCGCCAGCGCTACTGGGGCGAGCCATTCCCTGTAATGTATGTAGACGATATACCTTACGGCATCGATGAGCCCATCATTCACAACGACTGGCACCTCGGGCATCTGCCCGTAGAGCTGCCTATGGTAGAGCATTACAAACCAGGCCCTGAAGGCGAAGGCCCACTGGCAAACATTGAAGACTGGGTAACCACCGAAGCAGGCCAGCGGGAGACCAACACCATGCCCGGCTATGCAGGCAGCAGCTGGTACTTCCTCCGCTATATGGACCCACATAACGACACGGAATTTGCCAGCCGCAAAGCCACCGACTACTGGAACCAGGTAGACCTCTACATAGGTGGCACAGAGCACGCCGTAGGCCACCTGCTCTACTCCCGCATGTGGACAAAAGCCCTGTGCGACCTCGGGCATATTGGCTTTGATGAACCATTTAAGAAGCTGCTGAACCAGGGGATGATACAGGGACAATCTTATTTTGTCGGTATTGCTGAATGGCAAAAGGAAATAGAAGATACGGATACGGAAGAAATTCATGTAGATTTCTTACGGTCTTGCGAACATAGAGGCAGAAACTCTATTGCACCAAGTTCTCCAAGACACATTTACAATGGGCTGGAGGGACATATAAGTTGGGGGTCGCCAAATAAGAGATTAAAATACGGACATTTATTTGTCGATACTAAAGATAGACTGACTAAATCGGCATACAAAAATTTCTTAGATTTCATTGGTGATTATACAGCTGAAAAAAGGCTGGAAATGGCTGAAAATCAGGTATTGTGGGAAGAGAAGCTTACTGAGGACGGCGAGCAGTATATCCAATGCAAAATGGAAGTAGAAAAAATGTCCAAATCAAAATACAATGTCGTTAACCCCGATGACATTGTAGCGCAATATGGTGCAGACACCTTCCGCATGTACGAAATGTTCCTCGGCCCTATCGATGTCAGCAAGCCGTGGGACACTAAGGGAATTGAGGGTGTACACCGCTTCCTGAAAAAGATGTGGCGCCTCTATTCCGATGAGCAAAAAGGCTGGATAGTTAATGATGAAACACCTACCGACGATGAGCTGCGCATACTGCACAAAACCGTAAAGAAAATAGGTGAAGACATAGAGCGCTTCTCGTTGAATACCTCTGTGAGCCAGTTCATGATATGCGTTAATGACCTTACCGGGCTAAACTGCCACAAGCGCGGCATACTGGAGCCATTGGTAGCCGCTATCTGCCCGTTTGCACCACACATGGCAGAGGAACTGTGGCACCAGTTGGGGCATGACACAAGTGTTGTTACAGCCCCGTTCCCCGCCTACGAAGAACGCTATGTAACCGACAACACCAAGAAATACCCCGTAGCAGTAAACGGCAAAACGCGCATAGAAATGGAGTTCCCCATAGATGCTGAAGAAGCCGTAGTACTGCAGGAAGTACTAGCCGATGAAACCATACAAAAATGGATGGAAGGCAAGCCAGTTAAGAAGTTTATTTATGTAAGAGGGAAGATGATCAATGTGGTAGCGTAATACTATTATTTCTTTCGGTTTCGCCTCCTTGTATCATAGAGGCTAAGTATTACTACTTTGTTTTTTACAATACGGTAGTACATCCTGTTCTGCTTGGTGATCACTGTACTTCTTGTGCCCTTTATATCGGTTTCTGAGCCTATGTAAGGGTGCGACTGTAACGCATATATGCGGGAATAAACTTTAGCTAAAAATGCTAGCGCTACTTCTTTGCCCCACTCGGCTTCTAAATAGTCCAGCACTTGTAATAGTTTGGTAGTAAAGCGCTTGTTGATTATTATTTCATGCGCCATTTTTCCATGATGCTGTTAAACTCATTGAAAGACATCGTGTTTTTATCAATTGGCTCTTTCGAAAGCATAATCAGTTCTTTTAGGTCTTCTTCACTCAGCACACCTGCAAGATCATTTTTAGCTTCTATAGAGTAAGATAATTCCTCGCCCAGCATTCTCAATATATCCTCATCCTTAATTCCCGTTATCTGGTCAATTAGCTGTTGCTGCATTTTCTGTATCGTCATACAATTTCACTTTTAAAACCTATTTAAAGGTACAAATTTACTTGTTAAACTTCTGAGTGTAATAGCACAAGGGGTTATCTTTGCGCCATGAAAAATAAGACGGCGCTTTTCTTAATATCTTTCTTTATCATTCTAGGCATTGCTTTTCTTGCTTACTATTACAAGATAAGCCATGAGCAGAAGCAATCTTTGCTACCGGTTGTGGGCACAGAGCAGAATCACCATGTGGCTCCTTTTTCATTTGTAAACCAGGATGGCAAGACAATTACCAATGAAGACGTAAAAGGCAAGATCTGCGTGGTGGAGTATTTCTTCGCTACCTGTAAGGGCATGTGCCCGCGTATGAACGAGAACATGGAGAAGGTGTATAAAGCTTTTCGTGGCAATAAGAATGTGCTGATACTCTCGCACACCGTAGACCCAGTAAAAGACACCCCACAGGCGCTAAAAGCATACAGCCTGCGCTTTGATGCCGACCCTGCGCAATGGATGTTCCTTACCGGCGACAAAAAGCAACTCTACGATATGGCACGCTATAGCTACCTCATTAGTGCCGATGACGATACCGCAGGTGTAACCGTAGATAAAGACTTCATACACGATAAGCATTATGCACTCGTAGATGGCTACGGCCGTATACGCGGTTTCTACGATGGCCTCTCTCCCGGCGATATCAGCAAGCTCATTGGGGATATTAATACCTTATTGAAAGAAAACCAAGACCGGTAATACCCATAAACCCCTGATCCCTAAAGGGGTCAGGGGTTTATGGGTCGGGTGGGTGGCATTCAGGGGTTAATGCAGCGTCCACCCCAGTAGCAACCAGCCCAGCACCACCAGCGGCGCGGGTATCTTGGTAAAAGATAGCAGGCAGAAGGTGATGATGACTACCACCAGGTTGCTCCACTCAAACGACAGCGACTTATCAAACGCTATAGACTGGAAGAGCACCATGCCCGATGCCCATATAATGCCCACAATAGCAGCATTTATACCCTCCAGCGCCCTGAAGATGATCACATGGTGTTTCAGGTTCTCATATACCGGGAAGAGGAAGAACAGTAACAAAGTGCTGGGCAGGAACACCGCTACAGTACATACCACGCAGCCTATTATCTGCCATATAGGCCCATACTGGCTCATGGCCACACCGCCCACGTAGGAGCAAATGGAGAACACCGGCCCGGGCACAGCTTGTACCATGCCGTAGCCGGTAAGCAACTGCCCTGCCGTTAGGTAGTGAAACTGCGTGCGGGTCACAAACTGGTACAGCATCATGGGTACCAACGCCTGCCCGCCACCAAACACTATAGCCCCGAAACGATAGAAATTCTCAAACAGGTGGAAGATGCGGCCATGCTCCCACGCAGGGTTACGGGCAAGCTGGCTAAGCACCACCGCCACTATAAAGAGGAGCACAAACAGCCACAGGTTCATCCAGTTGATCTTCTTGGGCTTGCGTTGGTCCGCAGGTATACGGTTGTTACTGAAGTTACTGATACTGCCCGATACCAGCAGCAGCCCGGGAAACACCCATGGCGAATGAATGAACAGTGTGGCAATAAGGCTGCCCATCATTATGCTTGCCGTGGCTACGTACTTTATGCTGGTCTGCATCATTTTAGCGCCAGCATAAAACACAAACCCTACAGACATAGGCTGTATATAAGAAAACAGGTTGAGCGGTATCTTTAAAAAAACCAGGAAGGAGAATGCGCCCATTATCAGTGCCGCAGGGAAAACCCATAGCAGCAAGGTAAGGATGGCCAGCGGCACCCCGCCCCTCTTCATGGCTATCAGCGTCACCGTTTGCGATGATGTGGGGCCAGGCAGCATGGCACAAAAGGCATTATACTCCAGCAGCTGGTCTTCGGTCACGTCCTTCCTTTTCTGCACAAAGGTCTTTACCATCATACCCATATGGCCCTGCGGCCCGCCAAAGGCAGTAAAGGAATAAAGGAACACAGCTTTCAAAAATGGTATATGCCGCAGCAGCATCCGCCGGTAATTTGGCTGAAATTAACGCAATTAACACAAACCCCAAACCCTTAAAAAGAGCTTAAAGCAGAATATTTAGACATGTCCATACAGAATATCTATAAATAGAGCTTTTCTTATCTAATTTATGGGCACCGGGTATGGATAACTAATCAACAAATTAATTATCTTGCAGCGCAAATTGACAGATCATGAATCATTTAATACTTGGTGCTTTTTACGATACGGTAAACAAAAGTGTAGGCCCTACCCTTATGTGGGTATTTTTCTTTCTTATGATCATAGAGCTCATCTATGTGATGGCAAAGTACGTTGGCTCAGACGATAACAAATAACCCCCTGGTGCCTGGTATATCCTCAAATATCGCTGATATCCGCACAGATTACAAGATGGCCATGCTTGATGAAGATAGCACAGGCAGCGACCCTCTCTTCTTTTTTAATACCTGGTTCAGAGAAGCCGAAAAGGCCCAGATCACTGAAGTAAATGCTATGACACTGGCAACCGTGGATGCGAGGGCTATACCTCATGCCCGCATAGTATTACTAAAGGGGCTGGACGATCATGGGTTTGTATTCTTTACCAATTACGATAGCGCCAAAGGCCACAACATAGGTTCAAACCCTCATGCAGCCCTTGTTTTTTTCTGGAAAGAGCTGGAAAGGCAGGTGCGCATAGAAGGATTAATCGCAAAAGTATCTCCCGAAGAAAGCGATGCTTATTTCAAATCCCGGCCGGAAGGCAGCCGCTTAGGAGCGTGGGCATCGCCACAAAGCCAGGCCATTCCTAACCGGGAGATACTGGATACCAATTACACCCATTACAAAGAACAATTTGCCCATACAGATATACCACGCCCGCACTACTGGGGTGGTTATCGCGTAATTCCGCAGCAAATAGAGTTCTGGCAAGGCCGCAGCAGTCGCATGCACGACCGCATACTCTTTACAAAGAACGTTACAGGCAGTTGGGATAAAAGCCGGCTGGCGCCTTAGATCTTGCATCCTGCATTTTCAAACTTACTTTAACCGTACATTTATAGTATAAAGCAGGCTAATGAAAAAATCAGGCAATATCCTTTTCATAATAGCGGCCATAGGAATGCTTGCCTGCGTATTGCTATCGCTGCTGCACATTCCTTCGCGCAATGTACGCTTAGTCACCTATATTGTTTCGCTGGCAGGCAGTGTTTTGTATTTAGCCTATAGTAATAGCAAAGCAAAAAAATACACCTTTTTGCAAGTACTGTTCACAAACCTGTTTTGGGTGGGTATAATACTAATATTGTCAGGCGCTATAGCGCGGCATTTTTATCATCATATCAGCAAGATATTGCTGGTACCCGGCTACGCGATGATGATGGCAGCCCTAATATACATTGCGGTAGTGATGATAGCCGATAAGCTGCGAATAAATCCCAAAGGCAAGCCTGTGCTTCCGGAAGCGTTAAGTGGGTTTGATATAAGCGTATCTGATCTCGACCAATACATTGGGGTATATGATAACGATAAGATACCTCTTAAAATAACCATCACAGAGGATAAAAACACACTAATAGCGCAGGCCACAAACCAGGCGGCTTACTACCTTCAGATAGTTGAAAAAAATGTCTTCAAATATCCAACTAAACAAGATATCATACTTGAATTTGACCTGGAGAAAAATGAGCTAACGCTGAAACAACATGGCGGTTATTTTCCTTTTGTAAAAGAAGCTTAGGGGGAGGTCAATAACCTACTTATTTTCTTTCTTCCCAGCAGGTGCAAGAGTGGGTTTTGCAGTGTCTGCAGGGGCCTTCTTTTCCAGTGCTTCCAGGCTTTTCCGCCTCCACCTGATAGAGTAACTGATATAGGCATTGAAGTCAAAGACAGTATTCTTATCGCCCCGGCCATAGCCCGCTATATAAAGCGGGGAAAGGGCGCTGAACGACTTGCCATTCAGCATAAACTTCCCCCTTATATTCCAGCCTGCAGATAGCCCTTTTACCAGTTCCACACGCACACCACCGGTAAGCTCCATCCATACCGGTACAAAGCTGGTGCCCTGGCGGCTGCCTGTATCATTTCCCCACAGGCTATCTACAATAGTATAATGAGCAAAGCCCCTGTTTACATTGGCCGCTCCCAGGCGCAAGCCTATGAACATCATATCCCAGTCACCTGGCCTGGTGCGCGTTAGCACGCTTTTATTAAACCCAAAACGAAAGAAGCTGTTATTGGTGTTATAGCTCAGGTCTGAGTAGCCTACGGTAGCGCTGCCAAAGCCCCCTTCGGCAGCCAGGTAGTATTCGTTATGCAGGTAATAGTCGGCGCCTATTTCGTACGACTGCCTGTCGCCAAGCAGAGCGTTCATTACAGGGTGAAAATAATCTACGCTTATACATAGCTGGTGCCCCGCCCGGTCCGGTTTCTTCACTTTATGATCGCTGGTAGTATCCGCAGTTGCAGTATCCGCCTGTGCAAATGCACCCGGCATATCCAGCAGCATTAAAGCGCTAAAAACCAGGATGTATATATACCTGCACATGTTTTTTACTGATATCATTGGTTACACTTGCATTAATAATATGTACCGAGTCTATATTAAAATGACTGGTACGTATAGAATCGAGGTCATAAAAATTTACATAGCCGCAGGCATTCGACAAAAACTGCAAGTCTCTTTTGTAATAAAAAGTGATCGTGTCAAACAATGTCCCCCTCGGGCTATTCGCTACACTATCTGCCCTGAATAGCCACTGGCAGCTATTACTGGTGGGCGAAAGAGAGATGGTGAAAACAGCAGCCTGCGTAAATAAAAAGGTATCTGCATTGCCCGCGGTGGGAAGCGCAAGAAACTGTGCTGCAGGCAATGAGGTATCACTAAATATAGTGCCTGTATCAGTTGTTATATGCATGGTTTCCAGGATAAGGCTGGCAACTTTAGGAGTAAGGCATGGTTGCCTTTGCTGCTTACATGCACCCCATATAACACATACGGCAAGCACAGCGCCCAGCACCACATATCTGTCTTTCCTAATCATTAAGTGTGTTCAGTATTTTATCTATCTCACCTATCACTGTATCCAGTTGCTTGCGCATATTATCTTTCTCTTCATCACCTACGGCAGGGCCCAGGTGCACACTCACCATACCATTCTCCAGCGACGCCAGCTTTTTTGTCAGCTCAGCCACTGCCTTTTCCTGCTTAGCAACAGTATCCTTCAGGCGCTTGTTCTCCGCCTCCGATGCTGCATACTTTTTAAGCAGTATATCCAGTTTCTTATTCAGATCGTCCAGTGCCTGCATTATTCTCGGATTTGTGCGCTAAGCTTGTTTTTGTATACGTCCATTAATTGTTTCATCAGCTGCTCTATCTCCCCATCTGTCAAGGTACGGTCTTGCAGCTGAAATGTGTAGCTGAGCGCATAAGATTTCTTGCCCTTACCCAGCTTTTCACTTTCAAATACATCAAACAACCCGAACGACTTCAGCGCATCAAGCTTTAACTGCTCTGTTGTTTCTTCTACCTGCTTGTAAGTAACGTTGGCATCCAGCACTATAGCTATGTCGCGCTGCACAGCAGGAAACTTTGGCACCTCTTTATACACTATAGCCCCGGCAGCTTGTGCTTTTGCCCACACATCCCAGTTTATCTCAGCAAAGTAAACAGGTTGCTTTATATCAAACAAGCCAAGCCTTGCCTGTGGCACCTCCTTAGCTATGCATAGCGTTTTGTTTTTCCATGTCCAAACCATTTCCTCACCATCACTATTGAGCAGCACATTTTTTATGCCGGCATATTTTACCAGGTTATCTATCAATCCTTTCAGATAAAAGATCGTGGTCTTTTGTTCTTTCTGGTCCCAGTGTGTTGTTCTTATATTACCTGTTACCCATAGCGCCAGGCGGGCTTCCTGTATGTATTTGCCATCCTTTTGCGCATATACATTACCGTATTCAAACAGGCCGAGGTCCTGGCTTTTACGGTTGCAGTTATAGGCTACTACTTCAAGGCCACCTTCCAGCATAGATGGGCGCATTACATCAAGGTCTGCACTAAGGCTATTGATCATGCGCACCAGGTCGTTGCGCTCAGGGTAAAACTTACTGTTCACAATAGAATTGGTAACAATTTCCTGCAGGCCCATGCCACAAAGCAGTTCAGCTACACGGTCTCGCACTTCGCGATCGTTAGGCAATGCTTTTGTCAGTGCAATATTCAGCCTGCCGGGTATCTCTATATTATCCAGCCCATCTATGCGCAACACTTCTTCTACTATATCTGCGGGTTGGGTAACGTCTGTTTTATTAGAAGGTACTTTGAGGGTAACGTCGTCACCTGCTTCATTAATGATCTCGAAACCAAGCGCAATCAATATCTTTTGTATAGCGGTATGCTGGTATGCCTTGCCGCTAAGCTTTTGTATGTATTCGTAACCTACCGTTACCTGCACTGAGGGTAATGGCATCGGGTATTCATCAGTTAATTGGGAATCGATTTCACCACCCGCTATCTCTGCGATCATTGACGCAGCCCGCTTTAGTGCAGGCAATACGTTATTGATGTCCACGCCTTTTTCAAAGTGTGTAGCTGCATCTGTGCGCAGACCATGATATAGCGATGTACGGCGTATATGTTTAGGATCGAAATAAGCGCTCTCTAAAAACACATTTGTAGTGGCATCGCTAATACCACTGTGCAGGCCGCCGAAAACACCGCCTATAGCCATAGGGCCATTGGCATCGCATATCACCAGGTCA
The DNA here is from genome assembly GCA_013285595.1 of Bacteroidota bacterium. Classification (GTDB taxonomy): domain Bacteria; phylum Bacteroidota; class Bacteroidia; order Chitinophagales; family Chitinophagaceae; genus Nemorincola. The sequence continues at coordinate 5,286 of JABDHF010000034.1, read as the reverse complement.
GTTGCCTGTAGCTTTCTTTCTTTTTCATCAAGGCCCATAAATACGGCGCCTTGTGGTAAGAACCGTACATTGATCTCAGCGCCGCCTATCTTATCTGCATCGAAGGCGTGCAGGGGCTGGCCGTATTCATGCAATACATAGTTGGTGATGTCTACAATATTATTGATGCTGCGCAACCCTATGGTTTGCAGCCGCTGCTGCAGCCATTCTGGCGAAGGGCCAACCTTTACATTTTCCAGGCTGATACCGGCGTATCTTGGGCAGGCTTCCGTTGCTTCAATAGTTACTTTTATTCGCGTGTCAGCCGGAGCATTTCCCAATTTAGGCTCTGGCATTCTCACCGCATACTTATGGCCTTTATGATGGGTAAGGTAAGCGCATACATCGCGCGCTACACCTATGTGGCTGTTGGCATCAGAGCGGTTGGGTGTCAGGCCTATATGTATAGCAAAATCTGTTTGCGGTACTTTAAAATAGTCTTTGGCCAGCGTACCTACTACGGCATCTGCGGGAAGTACCAGCAGGCCTGCATGGCTTTTACCTAACCCTATTTCATCTTCTGCACAGAGCATACCGGCGCTTTCTTCACCGCGTATCTTGGCCTTTTTTATCTGGAAAGGTTCTCCTTCCGTTGGGTGAACTGTAGCGCCTACCGGTGCAACTACCACCTTTTGGCCAGCGGCTACATTAGGAGCTCCACATACTATGTGCAGCGGCTCACCGGCGCCAATAGTTACTGTGGTAACACTTAGTTTATCGGCATTAGGATGTTTCCCACAGGTCAGCACCTCACCTATAACCAGCCCTTCAAGGCCGCCTTTTATGCTTTCCACTGCCTCTACAGCTTCCACCTCAAGGCCTATAGAAGTAAGGATTTTACTTAATTCGTTTACTGGCACGGCTTCCGGCAAATATTCCAGCAGCCATTGGTACGAAATGATCATTATTACAATAAAATTTCAGCAAAGATAACCCTTGATAATAGCAAAAACTATCTTCTCAAAAAAACCCTTAACAAAACCATTTTTCAACACAATATTCTTAGCTTCGTGTGGATTGATGTTAGTAACCCGGGATTTCAGGAGGATGATGTGAATATTGTGTGCATTGGCTGTATATAAGTGCCAATTGTGAAGGGAAAACTAAACATTTCGAAAATGCCCTCCCACTGATTTTTCGCCGTTACATTCGTTCCCCCCGACCTGTTTTTAAGACGGCTTAACATTGTGTAAACATTAAAAAATGCCATGAAAACGAGAAGCATAATTAAGGGAAATAAGGATATAAAAAAATAACTCACTATATAAGAAGTAACTAAATAATGGCAGTAAACATTAAAAAAGATTTTGGCAGCACCAGGAACCGCAAACCGGATATTACAACAATGGTTTATGGGAAAGTACCGCCACAGGCGCCCGAACTCGAAGAAGCAGTTCTTGGTGCATGTATGCTGGAAAAAGACACTTTCGCCCAGGTTTTAGAGATCATCCAGAGCGAAGATTGCTTTTATGTGGATGCTCACCAGAAAATTTATTCAGCAATGAGGCGCCTTTTTGACAAAGGCACCCCGGTAGATCTGCTGACCATAACTGAAGAGCTGCGAAAAAGTAGCGAACTGGAACTGATAGGGGGCGCATATTTTCTTACCAGACTCACAATGAGCGTGTTATCGAGTGCCCACGTTGAAGCGCACGCACGCCTGGTAATGGAGAAATTCATACAGCGAGAACTAATACGAATCAGTGGATCTGTGATCAACGACGCTTACGAAGACAGTACAGACGTTTTCGACCTGCTGGATAAAGCAGAATCAGGATTATATGAGATCACTGATAAGCACTTGAGAAAAAACTTCAGGAGCCTGCAGGATATATTGGTAAAAACAGTAAACGAAATAGACGAGAACAGGAAAAAGACTGATGATATAACCGGGGTGCCATCGCACTTCAGGGAGCTGGATGCACTTACCGGTGGCTGGCAGAAAACCGACCTCATCATCCTGGCAGCCCGCCCAGCGGTGGGTAAAACTGCGTTTACACTTAACCTGGCTATGAATGCGGCTATGAATGCCAGCAAACCGTTCCCGGTAGCGATCTTCTCGCTGGAAATGGGTGCAGGGCAGATAGTAAAAAGGATGCTCAGCTGCGTGAGCGAAGTGCATATGGAGGCCATTACCCGTGGTAAAATGGCGGAGCATGAGTTTGTGCAGATGTCGCAACGTATGGCTAAGCTGGCGCAGGCACAAATATTCATTGATGATCAGGCTGCGCTCAACATCTTTGAGCTACGTGCAAAGGCACGCAGGCTAAAGCAAAAGCACAACATACAGATGATACTGATCGACTACCTGCAGTTGATGCAGGGCAGTGTGGAAAAAGGCGGCAACCGTGAGCAGGAGATCAGTAAAATATCGCGCGACCTAAAAGCGCTGGCAAAAGAGCTGGAAGTGCCTATAATAGCGTTGTCGCAGCTTAACCGTTCTGTAGAAACAAGAAAAGAATCAAAAATACCGCAGTTGAGTGACCTCCGCGAATCAGGAGCGATAGAACAGGATGCCGATATGGTTATGTTCCTGTACCGCCCAGAGTACCATGGCATTACCAACGATGCTATGGGCGAGACTATAGAGGGCGAAACCCACATACATATAGCCAAGCACCGTAACGGTAGCACCGGCATGGTAAAGGTGCGCTTTATAAAAGAATATCAGAAATTCGTAGACCTGGAAGATAACCGGTTCGACTCCTTTGGTGGAGGCAACGGTGGTAATGGCGGTGGCGGAAACTTTGGTGGCGGCGCTCCTCCTAAAGACAATCCGCAGGCAGGCATACGCCGCGACCCTAGCGAATTTGGGGGGTCTAAGATGTTCATACCGAGTGGTTTCCAGACAAGGCCATCAAAGGCTAATGATGTAAACTGGGATGATGACGATATGAGCGGCACAAAACCTTTTAAACCATTGCCGCCTGATGAGGATGTACCGTTTTAGGAGGGAGGATTAATGTATTGAATGGTACTACGTTCAATACATTAATAAACTCAGACTGGCATCTTATTCTTTATAATAAGCAATAGCTCTTTTGGAAAACCGTTCTTCTGAATGAATGCCTTTGCCTTTTTGTTCTTTTTAATAAAAAAAGGATCGTTACCGTGATCTTTTACTTCATTGCTGATAGTAAACCCTACAGGCTTGTTACCGATACGCTTTTTAGTTTCTTCTGGCATTCTACTTATTTGATGGTATGTCAAACCTAATAAAAAACCATGAAAATACTTATGTCCCTTTAGCAAAACTGCCGTCACCAATCCTCATATAGGCATTTACAATTAACTATCGTATAATATTACCGCAGAATAGGTTAATTTTGCAGTTCGTAATATAACAATTTGATAATGAGTCGTATTTACTTCGACAATGCTGCCACTACAGCGCTTGATCCGGAAGTACTGGAAACAATGATGCCTTTTCTTACTGAAAAGTTTGGCAACCCGTCTTCGATCTATTCTTATGGACGGGAAACGAAAATAGCCATAGAGCAGGCACGTAAAAGCGTGGCTAAAATACTCAATGCCAGCCCTGGGGAGATATTCTTTACATCGGGCGGCACGGAGAGCACTAATACTGCCATTACCGCAGCTACGCGCGATCTTGGCTGCAAGCACATTATCACATCACCTTTAGAGCATCATGCTACCTTACATACCGTGGAGCATATGGCGCACTTTAAGCACGCCACGCTTGACTTTGTAAAGCTCACAGATGCTGGGCATGTAGACCTTGCACATCTTGAAGAATTGCTGGCCAATAATAAAGAGCGCACCCTCGTATCGTTAATGCACGCCAATAACGAAATAGGCAATATGCTGAATATAAAAGCAGTTGGCGAACTATGCAGAAAATACGATGCCATTTTTCATAGCGATACGGTGCAGACAGTAGGCCATTATCCTTTTGACTTGAAAGATATTTACGTACACTTCATTAATGCTGCGGGGCACAAATTCCACGGGCCTAAAGGTGTAGGCATATTGTATGTAAACGAGAACATAAAAATAAAGCCCTACATAAACGGTGGTGCACAGGAGCGCAATATGCGCGCCGGTACCGAGAATTTATATGGTATTGTTGGCTTTGCAAAGGCGCTTGAAATTGCAACCAGCCGCTACGAAGAAGACAGCGCCTACATAAAAGGCCTGAAATCGTATATGGCTGAAAAACTAAAAGACACGTTCGAAGGCGTAACTTTTAACGGAGATACTAATGGCAACAGCTTGTATACCGTACTAAATGTTTCCTTCCCTATGACGGAGCGCTCTGATATGCTTCTTTTTAACCTTGACATGGCCGGCATTTGCGTGAGTGGCGGCAGTGCCTGCACCAGCGGCGCAAACTCCGTAAGCCACGTGATAAAGGCCATGTACAACGGCCAGGCAGAGACTATGGTTCCTATCCGCTTTTCTTTCTCCCGGCACAACACTAAGGATGAGGTAGATAGCGTAGTAGCAAAGCTGAAAGAACTGGTATAGCATATTGCTACCCGGCTTACATAAAATTGTCTTGCATGCTAAAAGCAGGTTTTATTCTGTTAGCGGTACTACTTGCTGCTGTACTCTATATTGGCGCAGGCATCGTTACCGGCAAGGCATTCACTAGGGTCAGCGAAGAAAAACAATTTAAGACAAAGGCTGTGGTGGTGATACTGGTATGGCTTATCTACATTAGCGTATTGTCAGTAAAAGGCATTTTTGCTATTGCTACGTTTCCTCCCCGTATTCCCTTGCTGCTGGTACTTCCTCCCTTCCTGTTTTTTGCTTACTTATTTACCAACAGGAGTTTTAAGAAGATCATTCAAAACACTCCCGCATCTTGGCCGGTATACTTCCAAAGTTTCAGAATAATTGTTGAGCTATTATTATTAGGCCTTGCTACGCAAAATATGCTTCCCAAAATGGCCACATTTGAGGGCTATAATTATGATATAGTTATTGGCATCACCGCCCTCTTAATGGGCTTTTTTATCCGAGACACAAGATTTAGTCAGCGGCTCCTTTTAGGCTGGAACATTGCGGGCTTATGCACGTTGGCAATTGTAGCTTTTATATTAATAGGCCACAGCTATTTCTACACACTGTTCGGGCAAAATGAAAGTATTGTGGGCAAGGGCTTCGGTTTGTTTCCTTATACATTTCTTGCGGGCTTTTTTATGCCTATAGCTGTGTTTATGCATATCTTCTCTATCGTTCAGACGAGGGCCGCAATGAAATTATAGCTTAGGAAATTTCTCC
>JABDHF010000033.1 GCA_013285595.1 Bacteroidota bacterium | reverse complement strand
CATGTATGGTAGTAGTAGTCGTGGTTACACCATCAGATACCTGTATGTTAAACTGATCAAGACCACTCGCACCTGGATCAGGTGTGTATGTCAGACCAGTCGGGGTCATTGTAGACCCGGTAGAAGTGGTAGTGTATAATGGTGCGGTCGTTGGCGTTAGTGTACCATTGAAAGGGCCTCCAAATGGGGTAACATTGGTCCATGTCTCTGTCTGTCCTGCATCAGCATCATCTACCCTTAGCATCGTATTTAAGTTAAAAGCAGCAGAGTTTTCGCAAACAACAAGATTTTGTGAAGCGCCTGCAGGAAACGAAGGTGCAACGTTGGCAACGGCAGAAAGGCTAACATAGCGGATGAGGCTATGCTGGTTGTCAGAAATATAATAGCTACCCGTAGTACCATCAAGGGCGACAGATGCTGGCATACTCAAGCGGGCTGCTGTGGCTGGCCCTCCGTCTCCATATGGAGCCCCGCCGGTGGTAGCCCCGCCAGCTATTGTAGAAATATTGCCTGTTGTGTTATCTACATAACGGATTTTATTATTGCCTGCATCCGCGATATAAAGATTACCGGAAGCATCCACAACTACGTCATCGGGACCACTCAGCTTGGCCGCTGTAGCTGCGCTTCCATCTCCGGTTGCGCCAGCGCCAGTGCCGCTTCCTGCCAATGTCGAAATGTTTCCTGTAAGGTGATCTACCATACGGATACGATTGTGGGCATTATCTGCAATGTACAAATCGCCGTTCTTAAGGAATAACCCTCTTGGAGTACTTAGATTTGCTGCGGTAGCAGGGCCACCATCTCCATACGGAGGAGTACCCGCAGCGCCGACACCGGCAAAATTATTTATCGTATAGCTTGTTCCGGAACCAGTCAAAAGACGGACTCTGTGGTGTGGAGTAGTCGGTCCGGTAGTTGAATATTGATCGGATACAAAAACGGAATCGCCGGTCTCATTAACAACAATACCACCAGGTCTTATACGAACTGCCGCCGCTGTAGCAGGACCACCATCGCCATACGGCGCTGTACCTCCCGTACCTGTGCCACTTCCTGCAATAGTAGTGATGATGCCTGTAAGAACGTCAACTTTTCTCACCCGGCCTACTGTTCCATTCTCTGCAATATAAATGTTACCGGCCCCGTCTACGGCTACATCAATAGGTGAATTTAGCCTACAGGCAGCAGCTGTGGCAAGACCGCCATCACCGGCGAAACTGCCGCCCAGTACATTCCAGTTTCCGGCGACTGCCGTAATATTTCCCGCTAAGTCAATTCTGCGGATCATATTTCCGGTTTGGTCAGCAATGTATAAGCCTGGATTTGGCCCTGAAGTAGTATTAACGATTCCGGAAGGGGCAGCAAGGTAGGTTGTAGTGGACATTGCCGGTACGCCCTCAGCTGGAGCAGCCAGTGCAGGTGTGCCGCCACAAGCAACTGTAGAAATAACCTGCGCGTGAGCAGAATTGCAGAATAGCGCCGATAGAGATAGCGCAAGACAGGTGAGTAAACGTATGTTTTTCATCGCGTATTATTTAATAACAAAGATTGCCTAAAGATTACAAAAACAATATTACAATATTTATTTTATACTTCGCCTTACGATATAATAAATACGAATACAATTCATAATTATTTAGCGCTCGTCCAGCTAAGTATACAACACAAATTTCAAAATTCCCCAAGAAACAAACTGTTTTGCAGAGCACCTAAACTGATGCTTTACAAAACAGGATGTTTTTTTGATTATATAATTAGTTCACCACTACTCTTGCCACATACCTTGCATTGTCTGTGTTGGCAGACAGCAGGTATACGCCCGCAGCTACATTTAGGTTCACTTCAGTGTCAGTGTTAGTAGTTGCGGTAAATTCTTTTACTTTTTCGCCCAGTAGATTAGTGATCACTACATGCACGGTTTCGTTGTTGTCCGAAGCCAGGTTCATGGTAAATATTCCTTTACTTGGGTTAGGGGCAAGTTTCAGCTCGTTGCCGCTGGTTGCCATTTGTTTTACGCTTACATCGCTCACGGTAATGGTTATTCCGTTACTGATGCCGGTAGCATTACATGCCTCGCCGTTGCTTACCACACAATTGTAGGTAGCAATGCCGGTAGTAGTAGTGTTGATCACGTAAAAGCTCATGGTAGCGCCGCTGATCATAGTGCTGCCCTTATACCACTGGTAGTGTGGGGTAGGTGTAGCGCTGGTCACGTTAGCCACCAGGGTATCGTTCTGGCCTTTGCCCGCTACAGTGCTTACTGCTGTTATAGCCACCACGGGTGTTATTCCGGCAGTTACAGACATCGTAATGTGGCTGCTGCTTGCAGAGTCGATAGAGCGGCAGGCGAAATTACTGTGCATTACATTGTATACCACATCGCCATTGGCAGGTACAAAGCTGTAAGATGGGCCTGTAGCTACATAAATGCCATTCTTCACCCATTTGTAAGTAGGCGCTGTGCCTGCAAAAGCTGAAGATGTAGTAGTAAAGCTTGCTGTAGAGCCAGGGCATACTGTTTCGCCGGGGTTCACTGCTATAGCCACAGATGGTGTGCCACCCGGGTTTACTGTAAGCGGAATAGAAGTAGCGCAGCCCGGTATAACGAAGTAAGAAATAGTAGGCGTGCCCGGAGATATGCCATGTACAAGGCCTGTTACCGGGTTTACTGTAGCCAGCGCCGTATTACCGCTTATCCAGGTACCACCTGTCTGTACATCGGTAAGCGTAGCTGTGAGGCCTGAGCATACGCTGCCAGCGCCTGTAATAGCCGGGGGAGGTAATACCACCGGTAGCGCTATCGATGTGCTGCAACCTGTAGGTATAGTATATGCTATGCTAGGTGTGCCTGCCGCAAGGCCTGTAACACCGCCGGTAGCAGATACTACTGCTATAGCAGTATTGCTGCTGCTCCATACACCACCGGTAGTAGATTCGGTAAGTGGTGTTGTAGCGCCAGAGCAGATCGATGATGCACCGCCAATAGCTGCAGGTACCGGGTTAACGGTGATGACCGTAGTAGCTATACAGCCGGGAGCTAATGTATAAGTAACGGTAGGGTTGCCCGGGTTGATGCCGGAAACCGCGCCTGTTGCCGCGTCTACTGTTGCCAGTGCGGTATTGCTGCTGCTCCATGTGCCAGCGCCTGATTCAAATAAAGAAGTAACTGCACCGGTACATACTGCGCTGCTGCCCACTATAGGGTCGGCCGCGGTAATTATGCTTACCGGGAAGTTTACGTTACAGCCTCCGGTTACCGTATACAGTATCAGTGCAGCGCCAGCCGAGCCGGCCGTTACATTACCAGATGCGTCTACACTTGCAGCTGTGGTAGTGCTGCTCCAGGTGCCACCGCCTACTGCATCATGCAATGTCAGGGTCTGGCCTATACAAAGGGTGCCTGTACCTGAAGATGAAGTAAGTGGCGCTGGTGCAGGGTTAGTAGCTAGGGTAGTAGTGGCAGCTGCAGTAAAGCCGTTACCATCTGTAATAGTAGCAGTATAAGTGGTGATGCTGGTAGGTGTAGCTGTTACAGAAGTCCCGGTTGAGGGGCTTACTGTGCTGGTAGGCGTCCACGAAAAAGTAGGGTTATCACCGGTATAAGATAAAACAGACAATACGGTAGGTGAGCCTGCGCAGACAGTGCTGCCCGGAGTTATAGTGATCGTTGGGTTTGCAGTAGCAAGGCCGCTGAAATCTACAGCAGGATTAGTGATGGCCGCTGATGAAAGAGTATGTGTGGCAGTATTTGCCGCGCTATACTTTACCCATGGCAAAGCAGACGGATATTTACCCGCAGAGATATTAGCTTCTGTACCTACTACATCGCCAGGCACGTACTGTGCAGCAGTTACGGTATAAGAAGGCCCGGTAATACCTGCTTCAGACAGGCTCCAGTAGCGTTTCAGGTAATCTGTTACGTTAGCATTATTAGGCTGTGCGGCGTTATGCACAGTAGCAGCAAGATAAGCGCCGCCTGTGCTAAAACTTGTACCAGTCACGGCAAGGCTGATAGGGGTATAATTTCCGGCATTATCGCCTATAGGGTAAGTGAAGCTGCCGGCTGTGCTGAATTGCTTTCTCAGCTGGCCGGTACCGTTTGTAATGATCATACTGCTGCCAGAGAAAGTACCTGTTATTGTTGATGCGGTACCCATTGTCAGGATGCTGGAGCCGAGCGTAAGCGAACCCGAAGTCAGGTTTAATAAAGAGCCTGTAGAACTGCCTCCGCCAAAACCTCCGCTTGTTACTGTAGCAAAAGTCGTGCTTTGCGAAAGCGATACGCCAGCAGGATTATTAATAGTAACAGAGCCTATGGACGTACCCCCGCCCCCGCCGCCTTGAACAGTAATAGTCGTGGGAAGCAAAACGCCGGTAACCTGTGGCGTACTGCCATCAAATATATAATTAGCAGCTCCGCTTAAAGAATTGCCTGTAGTAAGGAGCGATCCGCTGATGCCTGTAGCATTTGTAGTATAAAAACTGCTGGCACGGTCTGTTGTTACACTACCTGCGCCGGTGAAACTGAAATTCTCGCAATCAATAGAGCCCCCAACTTCAAAAGGATAGGGACTGCCGCCGCCAAAGCCGCCACCGCCACCAGATGGTGGTTCGGTACTAAAATTACCACTAAGCTGAACGAATACACCTTGGTCCACAAACCAGTTTGTCCACTCTGATAATGTGTTGCTGGTACCCGTCGCGCTGGTAAGCTGCGGGGTAACCGCGCTACTGGTGGTGTTTAAAAAGGCAACCTCGTTCTCACCCTGGTCAGACAGGTTTTCAAAAAAGGAATTGCCGGTCATAAAAAAATTGGCATATAGATTTACGTCAACCTCAAGGTTGCTGCCACCGCCAAAACCACCACCACCACTACCAGCTGTGGTAGTGATCGATGAGTTGTCATTCATTGTCAGGTTACCAAAAAAGTCTAACTCGGTAATCAGGGCGCCACCGCCGCCACCGCCACCGCCACCACCGGTTCTGTTGTTGGCTATAGAGCTGGTGCCTATCATACATACCGGGCTGTAAACGGTCCAGTGAGCTGCGGTCATCAGCATTTGGCTCTGTACTACAAAGCTGTCTGTTGTGTTAGTGAAAGTAAAGGGAGTGGCACCCCCGCCTGCAGGGTTATCAGACCAGCTTGTTAGCACGCTTGGGTCTCCTCCTGCTGGATTGGAGTAATAAATTGTTGCGAAGTTTGTGAAACTTAAACAACACAGTAAAAGCAGCAAATAGATTTTTTTCATAACTTTTTTTTGAATTGGGTAATAAAATCCTTGTCTTTAAAATTCCTTGCGGATATAGGTTTTTTAATTAATAATAGAATACAATGCCTTATACTACTTGTAGTATTACTTTGACTTAATTAATATGCTAATTATGGTGCAACTTACAAATATAGTTGCAAAAAATGAGTATATACCATCGCATTCACTATAAAATAACAATTTAATTGTTAGCGATGTAAAAATATTATTATTATTCTACTTCATAAACATATACTATAGTACGATTTACGTAAAAATATATAGATTTTTGATTTAAAAAAATATTTTTTGAATAAATGAATAAATCTATCGGTGCGTTATCAACCAATTAACCAACGGCATATCTTTACAAATTAAAATAAGTGCCGTGCCCGACGTAATCCAGTTATTATCAGACCATATAGCCAACCAGATAGCGGCGGGTGAAGTGATACAAAGGCCCGCATCGGCAGTTAAAGAGCTGCTGGAGAACGCTGTAGACGCAGGAGCCACAGAAATACAATTAGTGATAAAGGATGCCGGCAAAGAACTGATGCAGGTAATAGATAATGGCAAGGGCATGAGCCCAACTGATGCCCGCATGAGTTTTGAGCGCCACGCCACCTCTAAGATAAAAAGCATAGAAGACCTGTTTACTATACGCACCATGGGGTTTAGGGGTGAGGCCCTGGCATCTATAGCCGCCGTAACCCAGGTAGAGCTGAAAACCCGCCAACTCATCAGTGAGACCGGAACACGTATAATAGTAGAAGGTACGGACGTGAAGCTGCAGGAGCCCTGCGCCACACCTGCAGGAACTAATATAAGTGTAAAAAACCTGTTTTATAATGTGCCTGCCCGCAGGCACTTCCTGAAAAGCACAAATACCGAGCTGCGCCATGTGCTCGATGAATTTACCCGGGTGGCGCTGGCATACCCAACCATTGGTTTCCGGTTTTGGAATAATGGCGTAGAGCAGTTTCACCTGGAGCCGGGCAACCTTAAGTCGCGTATTGTATCGCTGCTGGGCAACAGCTATGGCAAGAACCTGGTGCCCGTTGAGGAAAAAACAGATATGCTGAATATCTTCGGCTTCATAGGTAAGCCGGAGGCCGCTACCCGCACCCGGGGCATGCAGTTTTTCTTCATCAATGGCCGCTTTATCCGCAACGCCTATTTAAACCACGCCGTAGTACAGGCTTATGAAAACCTGCTGGAAAAGGAGACATTCCCGTTCTATGTACTATTTATGGAGGTAGACCCGTCGCGCGTAGATGTAAATGTGCATCCCACCAAGCAGGAGGTGAAATTTGAAGACGACCGCATGATGTACTCCTACCTCAATGCCGCGGTAAAACATTCGCTTGCCCGCTATAATATTGCACCATCGCTCGACTTTACCCTCAATACAGATATCCAGCAGCTGTCATCGGTACAACAGCCGGTAACAGAAAGGCAGAAAGAACAAACGCAGAAAGGATATTTATACAGCGCATTTTCAGACAAAGGCCAGGCTCACCTCATAGAAAGAAAAGACAGCCTGAAGCGCTGGCGGGAGCTGTATGAAATTGCACAGGTAGCGCCCTCCTCCCCGAAAAGCAGTGGAAATAACAGCCTAAGTGAGCCCCTGCAGGGCTCTATCTTAAACAGCGGCGGCGCGGAAAGCGAGGGCAAAGGAAGCAGCAGTATTATGCTCATTCATGGCACTATGCTTGCTACAACGGTGAAGTCGGGCCTGATGCTGATACACATACACCGCGCACAGGAGCGTATATGGTACGAGCGCCTGCTGCAGGAGTGGAATGGGCAAAATGCAGCATCGCAGCAGATATTGTTCCCTATATCTTATGAGCTATCGCCCACCGATGCAGTACTGCTTAATGAAGTGCTTGTAGACCTGGCAAGGATAGGGTTTGATATAGCCCCCTTCGGGCAAAATACATTTGTAGTGCAAGGCATACCCGCAGGCCTTCCCCCCGGAGAGGAAAAAAATGTGCTGGATGAAGTGGTAGACCACCTGAAACATGAATCGCCCGATGCCGTAAATAAGCGTACCGAGGTACTTTTGGCACATATGGCACGCCGCCTCTCCCGCAATAAACAGGCCATTATGCAGCCCGAAGGGCAACAGGCGCTAATAGATGAGCTTTTCGGCTGCTCGCAACCGGAATATACTCCAGATGGCAAAAAGGTGTTTGTGATGATAAAGAAGGACGACCTGGAAAATATGCTAAACCCCTGACCTAAGGGTTTTTTCTTACATTTGCAACTTTATGTCTGCGCTCAAATTCTATTCATTAAAGGTAAAAGATGTGCGGCCTGAAACGGCCGATTGTGTTTCGGTATCGCTTGAGGTACCTGCCGATCTGTTGGAAACCTTCCGTTTTGCACCCGGCCAGTACCTTACTTTCCGCCGTCATTTTAATGATGCTGAAGTGCGCAGGTCTTATTCTATATGCGCCAGCCCTAGCGATGGTGAGCTACGCGTGGCCATTAAAAAAGTAGATGAAGGCAAATTTTCCACTTACGCTCATGGAGCGCTGGCCGCAGGCGATGTACTGGATGTGATGCCCCCTTTGGGTAATTTTATCGTAAAGAAAACCGAGGCGAAGCACAAAGAATACCTGGCGTTTGCAGCCGGTAGTGGCATAACGCCCATCATGAGCATTATGAAGTCAGTGCTGGAAGATGAGCTAAACAGCAGCTTTACCCTCGTTTATGGCAACAGGTCTAAAAGCAGCATCATTTTCCGGGAAGCAATAGAAGCCCTGAAGAACAAATACATGCTGCGCCTGCGCATATATCATGTGCTCAGTCGCGAGTATATGGATATTCCTTTATTTAGTGGCCGCATAGATGCTGCTAAATGCAAGGAATTCTGCAAAACACTGATCGACATCAATAGCATAGATGAGGCTTTTATCTGCGGACCTGAAGATATGATACTATCTGTGCGCAAGCAGCTGATAGATCTTGGTATGGCATCTGCACAAGTGCATATTGAATTGTTTACATCACCAGATCAGCCCAAGGCATCGCACGAAAAATGGGCGGCAACACATAAGAGCCAGGATGGCCCTACCAGTAAGGTAAGCATAACGCTTGATGGCGTTACCTTTAATATGGAAGTTCCCTTTAACGGCGAAAGCATACTTGATGCCGCCTTAAAGAACGGCGCAGACCTGCCCTATGCCTGTAAAGGCGGTGTGTGCTGCACCTGCCGTGCAAAAGTAACAGAAGGGGAAGTGGAAATGGAAGTAAACTATGCCCTGGAGCACGACGAAATAGAAAAAGGTTTCGTGCTCACCTGCCAGTCTCACCCCCGAACAGAGAAGGTGGTGATAGATTTTGATGCGAGGTAGACCACTGTTAAAATCCATGTTACGTACTATTCATGCCCATCATTTTTTGTTATCTTTGTTAGGCTATGTTAGGACTTACAACAAACGCGTCTACTAATACGAATCAATTACAGATCAACATTCCTGATGAATTAAAAGGCGTTGAGTTGAGGGTAATTATTTTGCCTGCTGATAATGAAGAGTCCCAAATAGATTTTTTTACAGAGAGCGAATTACACCTTTTACCGAATATTAATCTAGGTACTCATATCCAGGACGAAGAAGATTATAACAAATGGTAGGTGAGATACATTTAGCAAACATTTATTTTACTGATGCTACTACAGCCAAAGTAAGGCCCGTTTTACTTATAAAGCCTAACAGCTTTGGGGATATTTTATATTTACCACTCACCACTAATCTTCAGACTAGTGTAGCGTTTTCACTTACTGAATTATTAAACCTTTACTTTAAAAAATATTCATTCAATAAGATTATTTTTGTTTAATGAGTGCATTCCGCAATGCTTTTTTAGTCTTTATTATTTTACTATACTTTATTGCCCCGGCTGTAGCACAGCCAGGAAAAAGAGCGAGACAGAACGATATCACTGCTGCAAAGAACGGCTGGGTAGATAGCACTTATAATGCGCTGACCCAGGAAGAGCGTATAGGCCAGTTGTTCATGGTGTTTGCCTATTCCGGAGGTAAAAACTACAACGAAGATCAAATAACAGCACTCATAAATGCACACCAGGTAGGCGGCCTTATCTTTATGCAGGGCGGTGCAGGCAGGCAGGCAATACTTACTAATAAGTATCAGCATATGGCACATGTGCCGCTGCTTATAGCCATGGATGCAGAGTGGGGCCTGGGTATGCGGCTGGACAGTGTAAAGAATTTCCCGCGGCCAATGATGCTGGGAGCGACAAGGGATACAGCGCTGGTATATAAGGTAGGTGCAGCAATAGCCGCACAATGTAACAGGCTGGGTGTAAATATTGATTTTGCCCCTGATGTAGATGTAAACAACAATGCAGCAAACCCGGTTATCAATTCCCGCTCTTTTGGCGAAGATAAAACATGGGTGGCACGGCTTGGCGTAGCCTATATGCGCGGCTTGCAAAACAATGGTGTAATAGCCTGTGCCAAACATTTTCCCGGTCATGGAGATACGAATGTAGATTCTCATACCGACCTGCCGGTAATACCAAAATCACTACAGCAATTAGATACCCTGGAGCTATATCCCTTTAAGCAGCTGATAGCCGCAGGCCTGAAGAGCGTGATGATAGGCCACCTTGATGTGCCGGCGCTTGATACCGTACCACATGAGCCTACGTCCCTATCGGTGAATACAGTAACCAACCTCTTAAAAAATAAGCTGGGCTTTACAGGACTTGTGGTAACCGATGCAATGAATATGCAGGGCCTTACCAAATACTTCCCCGGTGGCGATGCTGATATGCGTGCCTTCCAGGCAGGGAACGACATTCTTTTATATCCGCAGGATATACCGGCAGCTACAATTAAAATAAAAAAGGCTATTGACAGTAATATAATTCCGCAGAGTAGGCTGGAAACAAGCGTAAAGAAAATACTCGCGGCAAAATATGACGCAGGCCTTGCAAAGTGGACAGATGTAGACCCTACAAATATCACCGACGACCTGAACAAAGCAATAGATCCTATTCGCAAGGCGGTAGCTAAGTCAGCGATAACGCTGGTAAAAGACGACAACCAGGTACTCAATAAAATAAATGAGAACATGCGCATAGGGTATGTGGGTGTGAATGCTACGAGCTCTACCCCGTTGTACGAAGACCTGCTCGATAAATTCAACATCGTAGACGCGATGTGGCTGCCAAAGAATGTAAAGGCTGACACCGTGCAAAAAGACCTTGACAATCTATCGAAATACGATGCGGTAATAGTAGGCGTTCATAATCTGAATTTTACACCTGGTAATAATTACGGGCTAAGCGATGAAGAGGTAAACTTTTTGCAGCAGGCAGGGTGCCGCAGTAATGTGATGGTAGCGCTGCTGGGTAATGCTTATGCCCAGCAGTACTTTTGCGGCAGCAGTTCAGTAATAGTTGGGTATGAAGATGATACTATTACGGAGCATACGGTAGCAGATGCGCTGCTGAAAAAAATAAAGCCACGGGGAAAGTTGCCGGTAACAGCCTGCATTTCGGGGCGCAATGTTTGCCCTATGCCCGCTAAGCCAACTACTGTTATCAAGGAATCAGGCATACAGTTAAAGAAGGTACTTAACCCCGCTGATGCGGGTGTTGTCGACCGTACAGCACTTGATCACCTGGATATGTTCATTGCACGCGATATTGCCGATGGTGTATTTCCCGGGTGCAGGGTACTCGCGGCAAAAAACGGCAAGGTCTTTTACGACAAGGCATTCGGCTATATGAAGTACGATAAAAAGAGGCCGGTAGATACCAGCACCTTGTACGATATGGCATCGTGCACAAAAGTGCTGGCAACAAACATTGCGGTAATGCGACTTTATGAGCAAGGCAAACTTGACTTAAACAAGACTATAGGCGATTACCTGCCACAAGCCGTAGGTACTAATAAGGCACACCTCAAAATAAAGGACCTGTTGCTGCACCAGGCTGGCCTCAGGAGCTTTATTCCCTTCTTTAAACAATCTCTTGACGATAACGGGACACTTGATAAAAGCCTTTACAGCAGTGTTTCCACCGGAAATTTTACAGTAGAGGTAGCGCGAAACCTTTACCTGCGCAAAGACTATATAGATACCATGTGGGCGCATATATATGCCAGTCCACTCGACAATCTTGGGAAATTCGTATATAGCGATCTCGACTTTTATTTCCTTGCAGCTATAGTGCAGCAGATAACCGGGAAGAGAATTGATAAATATGCAGATGAGCAGTTTTACAAACCCATGGGGTTAAAGCGTATTACATACGAACCACTTGCAAAGTTCGACACTACGCAAATAGCCCCAACGGAGCTCGACCTTTATTTCCGCAAACAATTGCTGATAGGCTATGTGCATGACCCAGGTGCATCGATGCTGGGAGGTATAGGTGGCCACGCGGGTGTTTTTGCCTCGGCTGAAGATGTAGCTGCCATTTTCCAGATGTTGCTCAATAAAGGCGTTTATGGCAGCACCCGTTATTTTAAAGCATCAACGGTCGACCTGTTTGCCGCATACAATAGCACCATCAGCCACAGGGGGTTAGGCTTTGATAAGCCTACTACTGATCCGGATAACGGCGGGCCGGCGGGTGACCGGTGTAGCGGACTTGCATTTGGCCACCAGGGCTTCACGGGCACCTGTGTGTGGGCAGATCCAGCTACGGGAGTAGTGTTTGTCTTCTTATGTAACCGCGTTTACCCTACCGCGGAAAATACCAAGATCAATAAACTGAATGTGCGCACTACTGCACAAGATTATATCTATGAGGCGTTAGGCATTCCGGTAGATCATAACAGGGCGCAAGTGTATAAAAGTGAGATCGAACAAAATAAATGATGAAGCCACTTACCCATACAGCTCCACATGAATATCCTTTTTCTCGTACCCTATTTTCAGCAGCCGTTCTTTGGCTTCGTCTATCATCATCCGCCATCCGCAAAGCATGAACATGGCTTCGGGCTTATCGGCGCATAGCTCTTCGTATATCTTGTGTACGTAGCCTGTATCGCCATCCCAGCTTTCCCGCGAGAGGATGGGTCGGTAAGTAAAGCCCTCCATTGTTTTTGCCAGCTCTTCCATTTCGTCGCGATACAGCAGGTCTTCCTGTGTGCGTGTCCCGAATAACATGTAGATATGCTTATGCGGCATTTTATGATGGTTAATATACTGCAGCATACTACGGAAAGGAGCTATGCCTGTGCCTGTACATACGAGGTACAGGTCTTTATCGAGGTGTTCCGGCAACACAAACATGCCTAGCGGACCACGGAGCGTAAATGCGCTGCCCACCTTTATCTCATCAAAGATATATTTAGAAGCTGTGCCACCTTCCAGGTGTACAATTAGTAGTTCTATTGTATTACTGCCATTGGGTGCGGAGGCTATGCTGTAGCTGCGCCAGCGCCGGTTTCTTTGTTCATGTATCGGCAGGTCCAAGGTCACAAACTGGCCGGGTTTGAAAGCGAAAGAAGGTGTTTCAGGTAGTTCTATCCAGTATCGGCGGGTATTGTGGGTGGCTTGTTCTATTCGTTTTACAATACCTGTTTGCCAGTTGGCTATCATCTTTTTTTACCTAAAGTTACGGAAAGGCAGAAGAGAAGTTTCTATAGTGCTATAGATGATTTATGTCTTCGCTATGTTCTCCCCTAGATCTCGTAAGCAGTTCCCTCTATGCTTACAAATACGTTTGGGAATATGGCGCTTGCCTCTTCCCTGAAGGCTTCGAGCTCTTTATACTTAGAGGAGAAGTGGCCAAGCAGCAGTTGTTTCGCGTTTGCTTTTTTGGCTATGGTAGCAGCCTGCGTAGCGGTGCTATGAAATCGTGCTGTGGCTTTTGCTGCATCCTTTTCCAGGTAGGTACACTCATGATAAATGGTATCTGCGCCCTGTATCACGGGTAAAAAGCTTTCGGTAAATACAGTGTCAGCGCAGTAAGCGTATCGCTTCACGGCCGGGCCATCTTCCGTTACCCATTCATTTTTCACCACAGTTCCATCTTTCCGTTCGTAATCTCTTCCTTGTTTCAGGCTTTCGTAGTAGGCTGAGGGTATCTGGTATTCCGAACATCGCTCAGGTACTATTTTTCTGCCCCTTGTTTTCCTTTCTACCAAAAAGCCGTGACACTGTATTCTATGCTCCACCGGGAAGCTGGTAACGCAAAACGACGGGTCATCGACCAATAAATTAACCCCTTCCTGCAGGGCATGGAAATAAAACGGGTAAGACAAGACCGTATCTGCTACCTGTAGTATGGCGTCAATAATAGGTTTTAATTCAGCAGGTGCATATAGATGTAGCGGCGCGGTGCGGCCCAGAAGGCTCATGCTATTAATAAGGCCCGGCAACCCAAAATAATGGTCGCCATGCAGGTGGCTGATGAATATATGGTGTACGCTACGCCAGCGTAGCCCGAAACGCTGCATTTGTATCTGTGTTCCTTCCCCGCAATCTATCAGCAGTACCTCGCCATACACCGATACCGCCTGTGCCGTAGGGTGCCTGCCAAATGCCGGTAAAGCCGAATTATTGCCTAGAATGGTTACTTTCATTAACTATTTATAATACAGCTGCAAATTAGTTATTAGGGCGTTAAAGATACTCTGTAACATTGATAAAATAACAGCTATTAATATTCTATACTAACTTTTCAAATTTTATAGTTTTTGGCCAATATCTTGCTATTCATCTTATTTAGTCGCCATACTTTTCACTTTTGGCTTAGTTTTGCACCCACATTTATATACAGATGCTTACCGGAAACGAGATACGCCAGCAATTTTTAGATTTTTTTCGCGATAAAGGACACCAGGTAGTTCCTTCTGCGCCCATAGTTATAAAGAACGACCCTACACTGCTGTTTACCAACGCGGGAATGAACCAGTTTAAAGACTACTTCCTGGGCAACAGAGAGCCTGAGCATACACGCATAGCCGATACCCAAAAATGCCTCCGTGTTAGCGGCAAGCACAATGACCTGGAAGAAGTGGGGGTAGATACCTATCACCACACTATGTTCGAGATGCTGGGCAACTGGAGCTTTGGTGATTATTTTAAAGAAGAGGCAATAGCATGGAGCTGGGAATTGCTGACTACGGTATATGGCATTCCGAAAGAAAAGCTATACGTAACCGTGTTCCAGGGAGATGCGAGTGAGCACCTGCCAAAGGATGAAGAAGCTTATAATTTCTGGAAACAGCATATTGCTGAAGACCGCATATTGCTTGGCAATAAGAAAGATAACTTTTGGGAGATGGGCGACACCGGCCCGTGCGGCCCATGCTCAGAGATACATGTGGATTGCCGAAACGAAGAAGAAAAGAAAGTGGTAGATGGCAAAACGCTGGTAAATGCAGACCACCCCCAGGTGATAGAGATATGGAACAATGTGTTTATGCAGTACAATCGGCTTAAAGATGGCTCGCTTGCTCCGCTGCCTGCAAGGCATGTGGACACAGGTATGGGCCTTGAAAGGCTGGTACGCGTGCTGCAAGGCAAGCAGAGCAACTATGATACTGATCTGTTTACTGGCACCATCACCGCTATAGAAAATATTACCGGCAGAAAATATACAAATACCGACAGCAAAAAGGATGTGGCCTTCCGTGTATTATCGGATCATATACGCGCTATAGGATTTACTATCGCTGATGGGCAACTGCCATCAAACACAGGGGCCGGTTATGTGATACGCCGTATACTACGCCGTGCGGTGAGGTACTATTATTCTTACCTTGATCATAAACAACCTTTGCTGTATCGCCTGATGCCTGTGCTGGCAAAACAATTCGAGCACGTATTCTCAGAACTGCACCAGCAGATAGACCTCGTGAGCAGGGTGGTGAAGGAAGAAGAAGATGCATTCTTGAGAACACTGGATAAGGGTCTGAAGAAAATAGACGACATCATTACCGAAACAAAGAAACAGAATACACAAACTATAAATGGTACTGCTGCTTTTGAGTTGTATGATACTTTTGGGTTTCCGATAGACCTTACTCGATTGATAGGCAGTGAGAATGGACTGCATGTGGATGAAGCGGCTTTTGAAAAAGAGATGCTTGCGCAGAAAACCCGCAGCCGGGCAGCCACAGCGCTGGATACAGACGACTGGGTAGTGTTAAAGGAAACTGCAGCTACAAACTTTGTGGGCTACGATAGCCTGGAGGCGGAAGCATCTATACTTAAATACCGCAGGGTAAGCGCAAAGGGAAAAGAGTCTTATCAACTGGTATTAGACACTACGCCATTCTATGCCGAAAGTGGCGGCCAAGTAGGTGATACGGGAGAATTCATTTTCCCGAATGAGAGCATACAGATCATTGACACCAAGAAAGAAGATGGCCTTACCATTCACTTTGCAGAGGTATTGCCAGAGAATGTAAGCGCACCCGTGCATGCTAAGGTAGATGCATCGAAGCGTATAGCCACCGAAGCACACCATAGCGCCACGCACCTGCTGCATGCAGCCTTGCGTGAAGTGCTGGGCAAGCATGTAGCCCAAAAAGGATCGCTGGTAAATGAAGAGCATTTGCGCTTCGACTTCTCTCATTTCGCTAAAGTGACCGATGAGGAAATAGCACGCATAGAAGCTATAGTAAATGAACGGATACGCGAGAATATACCTGTAGTAATAAAGAACATGCTGAAGGATGAGGCCGTAGCACTAGGCGCTATGGCATTGTTTGGGGAGAAGTATGGCAATGTGGTGCGCGTGGTAATCATGGACCCTAATTATTCTATAGAGCTTTGTGGTGGTACGCATGTAAGCGCTACAGGGCAGCTTGGCTTTTTCAAGATACTAAGCGAAAGCGCGGTAGCAGCAGGTGTGCGCCGTATGGAGGCAGTAAGTGGCAGGGCTGCTGAGCATTTTGTAAATGAGCAACTGCAGCTTATTGCAAATATCACTACGCAATTGAAAAATGCGAAAGACCCGCTGAAGGCTATAGAGAAACTACAGGAAGAAAAGGCGCAGATAGAAAAGCATGTAGAACATCTTGAAGCGCGCCAGTTAGTTGGCATCCGCAACGAGCTGCTTACTAAAGATGAGATCATTAACGAAGTAACGTTCATAGGCCAGATGGTATCCGTGAGTTCCATTGACTCGCTGAAGAAATTATGCGTTGACCTTAAATCACACCTCAACGATCACGTGATAGTGCTATGCGCAAACATAGACGGGAAGCCATTTGTAGCTGTAGGTGTAGATGAAAAAGTAGTAGCTGCAAAAGGCCTCGACGCTGGTAAGATCATTAAAGAACACGTAGCGCCACTAATAAAAGGTGGAGGCGGCGGACAAAAAACATTGGCTACTGCGGGGGGACAGGATGTGGGCGGATTGCAGGCTGTGATTGAGAAAGTGAAGGGATTGTTGTAGGGTTTTCTAAAGCAAGTGTTATGAAAGTATATAACATTACGGTAGTTGTAGAGAAGGCTCTGGATGGGAGCTTTCTAGCCACTTGCCCTACTTTACAAGGATGTTATGCAGATGGGGAAACAGTAGAAGAAGCCTTGGAACTAATTGCAGGTGTTATTAAAATGCACATTGAAGATAGGCTCACAAATGGTGAGCCTATCTCTGAAGAGATATATTCTGCTCAACTAAAGATTGCTGTGTAAACCCAGCACCTCATTCGTCATCTTCCGCATATCTGCACACAGTTGCGCATCATCAGCAAGTGATCTGCCATAAGATGGTATCATCTCCTTTAGCTTTTGCTGCCATTCTAAAGAGTTGATCTTGTCTTTAAAGCAGTTCTTTAAAAGGTCGAGCATAATAAATACGGAGGTAGAGGCTCCCGGTGATGCGCCCATCAATGCGGCCAGGGAGCCATCGGCAGCGGTAACACACTCGGTGCCAAATTCCAGTATGCCACCTTTCTTATCATCTTTTTTGATCACCTGCACACGCTGTCCTGCTATCTTTAATTCCCAGTCTTCTTCTTTAGCTGCCGGGAAATATCTGCGCAGTTCATTTATACGCTGCTCTTGTGATTGCATCACCTGCTCTATGAGATATTTCACTAGCGGCACATTGTGCAGCCCTGTTTCTATCATAGGCAATATATTGTCCAGGGTAATAGACCTGGGCAGGTCCATATAAGAACCTTCTTTAAGAAACTTGGTAGAGAACCCGGCGTAAGGACCAAACAGTAATTCCTTCTTACCATCTATAATACGCGTATCCAGGTGTGGCACAGACATGGGCGGTGCTCCTACTGATGCCTTGCCATACACCTTAGCCTCATGGGCAGCAATAATGTCCGGGTTATTGCACTTCAGCCACTGTCCACCTATCGGGAAGCCGCCATAGCCTTTACTTTCAGGTATACCGGATTTTTCAAGCAGCGGCAATGCACCTCCGCCAGCGCCTATAAATACAAATTTTGTCAGCACCTCTTTATGCTCACCGGTTGCTTTGTCCTTAACAGTTACCCGCCACAGGCCATCTTCTTTTTTCAGGTGGGTCACATCATGTTCCAGATGCAAGGAGACATCTTGCTGTGCCGTTAAATGGTCAATTAAATTATGGGTGAGCGTTTCAAAATTTATATCGGTGCCTATGTCTATTCTCGTTGCGGCTACAGCGTCGTTGCTCTCGCGGCTTTCCATCATTATGGGTATCCATTGTTTCAGTTGCTCCGGGTTTGTGGCATATTGCATCGTTTTATAAAAGTGATGTTGCGCCATCGCTTCATACCTTTTATGCAGGTAGGCAATATCTTTATCACCCATTACAAAACTCATGTGCGGCACACTGTGTATAAATGACTGGGGCGATGGTATATAGCCTGTACTGACCAGGTAAGCCCAAAACTGCTTAGAGATCTCAAACGATTCGGTAATGTGGAGCGCCTTCGAGATGTCTATAGTTCCGTCTTCCTTTTCCGGGGCATAATTCAGCTCGCATAGCGCAGAGTGCCCTGTCCCTGCATTGTTCCACGCCGCAGAGCTTTCTTTTGCCACGCCACTCAGCCGTTCAAATATCCGGATGCTGCAATCCGGCTCCAGCTGTTTAAGCAATGTGCCAAGTGTGGCGCTCATGATACCGGCGCCTATCAGCACAATATCAACAGGTGCTATATGCTCAGTGTTTCTCATAGTATAGTGTTAGGCCAAAAATATACCAAAACGGCAAACAATCGGCTGGCAAAGATATTTGACACAAAGATCATCTTCACTGCGTCAAAAGCCTGTTAAAATCAGACATTCTTTTGAAATCGCATTTATCCCCATGCCGCAATTTTCACTACATTTACTGCTCTGGTAAATAGCATGAAGCATATAGCTGCCGCCATATTGGTATTGTTAAGCATACGCGGTTACTCACAAGATACCGTAGCCTGGTACGACCCTATAATCGTAGCCGACAAAATGATTGGCAACCTGCATCCCCGTATTGCGCTCGACCAGGAAAATAATCCGCTGGTATTATTTGGCAACACTTATGGCAATGCCTATATCACTAAATGGACCGGTAAAGCATTTGGAGACCCCGTACAGATCAACTCACCAACAAAGCATGTTTTCACAGAATCGTGGGCTGGTCCCGAAATGATCAGTAGGGGTGATACCATTTATGTAGCTTATAAGGAGCTACCTGAGGAGAAGGGAAAGATCTGCCTGAAACACTCTTACGACGGCGGTAAAAATTTCTCTATTGTAACGGAGGTTGATGACAGCGACAACAATAGTATCTCCCGCTTCCCCACAGTGGCTATAGATCCTTACGGCAACCCGGTAGTTGCTTACATGCAGCTGGATAATGGGTTTCACAATCCACGCTATGTAGTTGCACGCTCTAAAGACCTCGGTGAAACGTTTGCCCGCGGCGCGGTTGTACCAGATCATTCCGGTGGCAGGGTGTCTGATTGCTGCCCTGCAACAGTAGTAGAATCGGGCAATGCAACCGTGATCATTTACCGGGATAACCTGAATAATCAACGGAATGTATGGGCCGGTATATCTTCTATATCAGGCGTCAACTTTGCCCGGGGTATACAACTGGACAAAACCAACTGGACCACCGAACAATGCGTACCTAATGCACCCGATGGTATCATTGTAGGCGATACACTGTATACCGCATTTATGAGCGGTGCAGGCGATAGCTCGGTTATTTATCTAAGCAAAGCCGCAGTAACGGGCACATCAGCGAATGTGACCCCCATTACCTCGAAAATAACCGGATTAGCCAGCCAGAATTTCCCCCGCATTGCTAACTCAGGCGATGCCGCCGCACTCGTATGGGAGCAATCTATAGCCGACTACACACAAATATGTATGCTGTTTACCAATGAGATCGCAAATGGTTTCCCGGAAACTTATGATACGGTAGCCGTTGGCCAGTTTTCTAATCTCGGTGTGGCTATAGGTGGTGGCCATATTTACATAGTGTACCAGGACGACTCATCGGGCAACCTTATGTGCCGCATAGGCCGCTATAAAGAAACGCTGGTAAACAAATTGCTGGCGCAAAGCACTACAGTCGGCTTTCATCCTGCATCTTCGGGCAAGTACTTTATTGTTTCGATTCCGAATGTTGCCAGTTGCATGATGTCCGACCTTGATGGCAAAGAGTACGAAATGGACCTGCAATGCAAGAAAAACTCCTGCAAGGTAAATACTGAAGACCTTGACCCCGGGCTGTACATTGTGAAAATATACTGCACAGACGATAAGGTGTATACCTATAAGTACCAGGTAAAAGAAGTAAAAGAAAGGGAGCGGA
Source organism: Bacteroidota bacterium (assembly GCA_013285595.1). Classification (GTDB taxonomy): domain Bacteria; phylum Bacteroidota; class Bacteroidia; order Chitinophagales; family Chitinophagaceae; genus Nemorincola. Next base: position 7,654 of record JABDHF010000033.1, on the reverse strand, counting down.
AGGAAAAGGACTAATGAACGTATTTATGTATCTCGCTGGCTGTGGTTTCGCCTTCTATTAATGTTACCAGCTTTTTGTGTTCATCATATATCGCTATATCAGGGACGATCGTTGTACCAAAAAAGGTTAGGAAGAAGTACTCGTAATCGCGCCCTACTACATGTATGTTTTTGTAGTCGGCAAGGTGGTGCTCTTCGTAAAATGCACGTATGGCAGCATAGTCGTGGTAGCCTGTGATCAGGTAGAACTGCACATTCTTTATGGAATCCATTCCTCTTGTTATTGCTTTTATTGTTTTCTTGCAGTGCTTGCACTCCGGGGAAAAGAGCATGATAGCGGTAGGCTTTCCTTCGGGGATATTGTAGGTATTAAAGATGGTCACACTGTCCATCGCCTTAATGTTGAAAGCGGGGAGCGTAGGGTATTTCTGATAAGGTTTTAGCGTATCTGTGGATGATTTTGTCTCTCCAGTTTTCTGTTGCGCAAAAGCCATTGTTGCCATAAACGTAAAAACGGCAACGATCAGCATCAATTTTCTCATAGCACTAAGTTAGGTAAAATACCACTCAGGAATATTGTGCCATGAAAAACTGTGTTTGGGAGCTAGAGACTGGATTATCTTAACAGCGTTACATTGCCCTGGTGATGTTCCTTTTGACCGTCTTTAAAGGTGACGTCAATCACGTATACATATACCCCCTCAGGTTGGTCCTTACTATTGAACTTCCCATCCCAGCCGCGGCCATCAAGGGTTGTAGATTCAAAGATAGATTCGCCCCAACGGTTATAAATATTCATCTTAAAAGTGACGAGGCCACTTGTCAGCAGCTCGCGTGGGAAGAAATAATCATTTAGCCCGTCGGCATTAGGGGTAAATACATTGGGTATGTTTATGTAGCAGTCGTCGCTCACCTTCACGGTAGCAACTGCTTCGCAACCGCCGATTCTTACAGTAGCAGAATAAGTTCCCGGCGCTACTACCGTGATAGCTGGTGTAGTTTCTCCGGTATTCCATACCCATGAAGCCCCGGTGCTTTCTGTGTTTATCTTGTCTGCAAGGGTTAGCGGCTGGCTACCTTTACAAATGGTGGTGTCGGGGCCAAGATATATAGATGGAGCGGGTACAATAGTGATAACCCGGCTGGCAGATGTATCTCTGCATGCACGGTATATTGCGGTGGCTGTTACCGTGTAAGTGCCCACAGTTTCAAAGCCATAACTTACGGGATTTACATTTTTTATACTGTCACCATTTCCAAAATTCCATACAATTCCTACGTTGCCAATGCCCGAATATTTTCCGGTAAGAGTAGTTGATGTGGACCGGCACAGCACGCTATCAGTTACTAAGATATGGATAGGGCTGATCGTGTCTACAGATATTTGCAGGAAGGCAGTATCGTGGCAGGGAATAAAATCTGTTACTACTACATAGGAGTTGTATACGCCGGTATGCGGGTACAAATGGCTGGTATTAAAAGCAGTATCTGTATTGCCATCGCCAAAATTCCAGAGGTAAGTAGGTAATGTGCCAATAGAAGTATTAGTAAATGTGACGGTCTTGCCTTGACACAATACAACAGAGTCTGCTGTAAACGCGGCCCTCAATGGGTGTACGAGGCTAAAATATTTTATAGTGCTGTCTATACAGCTGCCTGCATTAGCATACATCTTTACTGTGTCTATGGCTTGCAGCACATAAACATGCGTAGGATCTTTCGCAATTGACGATAAGCCATCGCCGAATACCCATGAATAGCCGGTTGCCCCTATTGAAGTATTTGTGAAAGCAATAGTATCGGCTATGCAGCCGTATTTTACCACAGCATCAAAGCCTGTTGTCAGGCTGTCTTGTACTATTATGGATACCGGTGTGCGATCCCCTTCGCAACCTGCTATCGTTTGAGATGCCCAAACCGTGTAAGTACCGGGTGTAGAAGTACCCAGGATTGGTGCAGTAGGGATTCCGGCCCCACCTGTGGCTGTTGTATACCACAATACGCCGGTACCCGACACTATGGTAAATGGTACAAAAGCTTGTCCGGGGCAGTAGACGTCCGGGTTATCGGTAATTACAGGATAAGGAGGCTGCTGATTCACGGTGATGGTCAGCGACCCCCTTGGGCTAACACAGCCCAACTCGCTTTGAGACGCATAAATATTGTATGTGCCGGTAAGTGCGGTATTTATTGTTGCCGGGGTGGTGCTGGCGCCTCCGCCGGTAGAGGTAGTGTACCAAAGCACGTTAGTACCAACAGTGGTAGGCGGTATATAAGTTGCGTACTGGCAATAAACAGAAGTGCCACTGATAACCGGCGCCACCGGCGTAGGGTTTACAGTAACGGTTATAGATGCACGCTGGCTTTCACACCCACCTATGGTTTGCGTGGCCCAGTAAGTGGTTGTACCGGCGGTAGCTGTGGCAGGTGTTATTGCTGTAGCGCTACCGGCGCCCCCTGTGGCTGCTGTATACCATAGAATAGACCCTGTGGTTCCCGTTGCAGTAAGTGCAGTAGCTGCATCGCCGCTGCAATACACGGTGGTGCCTCCTATTACAGGTGGCGCCGGTTGCGCGGTCACTATTACCTGTATAGAATCAGGCTGGCTGATGCAAACGCCTACACCCTGGCGCACATAATAAGTAGTAGTGCCGGGCACTGAAGTATTAGGTGTAGGAGCGCCGGGAAGTGATATTACGGTTGCCGTATCGGTGGTATACCAATGAAAGGGGCCTGTACCGGTAGCGCTTAGCGGAGCCGCTACTGAGTTTTGGCACAAGGTAAGCGGGGAGGTGACAGTGGGCAAAATAGATACGCCTACCGCGGTAATGTGTATGTTCTTTACACTTTGGGTACTGTAAGAAGCGCCGGTGCTTGAGCTGAACCCGAAATAGCCCGCTATGCTTATAGAATAAAATCCGGTCAGCGACGGTGTTGTACTGTAGTTGTAATATACATTTATATTGCCTGCATTGTAATCAAGCTTACAGTGGTGCCAGCTTCCGTCATCAATAAAAGACTGATTAGGCACTATAGGCGCTAAAACACCTGTTGCTGAACCCTCTGTATATTGGGGAACAGTGCCATCATAATACAGCAATGTTTCCAGCGGGTTATTGGGCGTCGCATCGTTGTCGTAGGTGTCCTGTATCAGTATTAACCCATCAGGATTACTAGGCAACCCAATGCCGCCACCTAATATAAAACCACTCGGCGGGTTGCTTATGTACCAGAATGCGATGCCGTCGGCAACGGTAGAAAATGCCGAGGGCACTATTTTAAAGTCGAAATCTACCGTAAACTGTGCACAGGTAGTAAGATTAACAACCGAATCATAAAATACATACCCACTCTCATTGCCAGCCGAAGAGGTGAGCTGCACTGTGCTGTCAACAACAGTGGCATTACCCCCTATTATCCAGCCGGTTGTCACTGGCGGATATCCCGCAAGGTCTGCTGCAAACTGTGAATACCCCTTGCCGGCCAGCAATATGCAAAAAAGCAAGAGTATGAGTATTTTGTTCATTACGGGGTTTTCATTTTAGTATAAATCTATGAAATATTAATGGCACAACTCAGCAGCATACTATAGATTTATTTTATAAAAGACAGGCAAAACCACAGATCGGATGGGTCTGAAACTAAAAAAAGCCGCTTTTTGCGGCTTTTTTTAGTTTCAGCTATGCTTAATTACCTTATCAAAGTAACATTCCCGTGTTTTTCTACATCAGTGCCTACGTTAGTTGTCGCCTGTACTTCATACACATATACACCAAACGGTTGTGGCTTGCCTTTATAGGTGCCATCCCATCCCTGGGTTATGTCAGCGGTTTCAAACACTTTTATACCCCACCTGTCAAATACCTGGAAGCGCTTCAGCGATACGATACCACGTGTGATGATCTTAAACTCACTATTAGCGCTGCCACCCGGGCTAAAGGCGTTAGGCAGCATCATGGCAGCATCAGAATTTACAAAGATACTGATGGAGTCAGTTATAACACATCCCCAGCTTGTTTCACCTTTCACTTTATACAAAGTGCTGATAGCCGGCGTTGCCACGGGGTTAGACACATGCGCATTATCTAATCCAGAAGGTGGGAACCATGTAAATATGCTGCAGTTGGTTTGGGTCTGAAGCTGGTAGCTCTCCCCAGGATATATTGTAGCAGAATCGCCCAGGTTCAGCACGGCCGCAGCTTGCACAGTAACGGTAACATGTGCTGTATCTGAGCAACCGAACTGGTTGCTGGCAACTACTGTATAAGTCTCATTGGTTTCCGGCCTTACTGTGATACTTGCGCTGGAAGTATCTGTGAGGTAGATGGATGGTGACCAGTGATAGTATGCTAACGGATCTGTGTCCACGGCTGTAAGCACAGCAGTGTCGTGAGGGCACACAGATGTATCGTTGCTGACAGTGACTACCGGCTTAGGATTTACCGCTACCTTTATAGAGTCTATATAGCTGGTACAATTCATCAGTGTCTGGGATGTATAGAACCAAGATACGCCCAGGTTGGTTGTAGACGGAACAGGAGGTGTGGGGCTGCCTATGCCATGAGCAGTATCGGTAGGGTACCACAAAATGCTATCACCCATAGCCTGCAAAGGAGATGCCGGGTAATACTGGCAATAAGTAAGCCACGCCACCAGCGGCGGGTTAGGCGTTTGCCTAACGATCACGGTATCATTTACTGTAGCAGAAGTACAACCATCAAGGAATGCCGTTACCTGGTATACGCCGCCATATTCTGCGATCACCGGAGTGCGGAAAGGGTTTTGATTGAGCGACGAGAAGGTATATGGCCCGGCCCAGCTATAAGTAGCGCCGGGGGCACAATACGCCTGCAATAACATTGTATCTTCTATGCCTGTGCATATAGGCCCGTTGTTGGTGGCCGTAAGCGGTGGCGTAGGTGTAATAGTAACAGTAGTTATAGCTGAAGAGCTGCAACCACCAAGCGTTGCCGTTACAGTAAATGATCCTGTAGCAGAAGTACCCACATTTGGAATAGCCGGGTTCTGCTCAGACGACGTAAATGCGTATGGCCCGGCCCAGCTATAACTTACGCCGGCCGTAAGATCGGTAGCCATGAGCTTCAATGTATCCCCCTGGCAGAGTATTGTAGCGCCCGGGGCGCCGCCAGTGGGCGAATTACTGCTGGCAACTGGCAACACAGGAGTAGAATCTACGACTACAGTGAAGGTAGCCACATCGGAAGTACACCCCATAGCAATGCCGGGATATGTAATGGTAGCCGTTACAGAATAAATGCCTGTTGCAAACGTAGTTGCAGGGTCTATGATCGGATTTTGAAGTACCGACGTAAACGAGTTCGGTCCCGCCCAGTTATAGCTGGCGCTGGCGGTGCTGGTGGCAGTAAGCAGCAAAGGATTACCAGAGCAGATAGGCGAATTACTGCCCACTAATGGTAAGTAGGGCGTTGAATCCACTACAACATCTACCGTATTTGCGTGGCGGCAGGCAACGCCGTCACTTATCAGCGTAGCCGTCATTGTATAAGTACCAGACGCTGTTACATGCAGATCTGGAGGTATGGCTGGATTTTGCAGAGTTGAAGAAAAACCTTGCGGGCCGCTCCATGAATAGGTAACGCCGGCTGTGGCATCTGTAGCCGTAAATTTCAACGTATCCCTGTGAGAACATACAGGTGCATTGCTGCCCAGTGTAGGTAATGCGGGAGTAGAATCTACAATTACTGCTACAAAGCCACTGTCTACACAGCCATAAAGCGTAGTTACCACTTTATAGGTACCGGTTGCGGTTACCGGTGGAGCGGTTATTGATGGGTTTTCTAACCCCGAGAGAAATCCGTTTGGCCCAGTCCATACAAATGTTTCCGACACAGAATCAGGAATTGCAGTAAGCGATAGCGTATTACCAGGGCCAGAGCATACTGGTCCGTTGCTGGACGCGAAAACAATAGGGAGTGGTTTGAATAATACATGTGTGCTAACGGTATCATGCTCAGGGCCGGTTGTTTTCACAATGTAGTAATTACCCGTGTCTGCCATAGTAAGGCCGGTTCGGAAGGTACTTTGCCCTGTAGACGTAAAGCCCGCAGGGCCATACCAGAAGTAGGTAGCGCCGGTGGAATCACCATGGCCAGTAAGTTTTAAAGTATCGTAAAGGCAAATGGCAGAACCAGGTACAGGGCCAGGAGAATTACTGGAAGCGCTAAAGCAGGGATAAACGGTCAGGTATATAACCCTGTTATTGCAGGAGTGCATACTTACAGAGCTGTCGGTGCCTGTGATGGTATATGTTGTAGGTGCTGATATAGACCCGATGGTAATAGTGTTGTTTACACCTGTTGTTGATGAAAGCCCGAGCGATGGCGACCAGGTCCATTTACTCCAGCTCCAGTTTTTATCACTGGCATTTTTTATGTTTACCGGTATTACACTAACGCCCGGGTTAGCGCAGGCGTAAAAAGTATCGTATACCGCTCCCGGAGCGGGCGCAGTAGGTATGCCAGGCACGCCATTTACCACTATTTGTGGCTCGGGGAAAGCGCTATCTACGGCCGTGCTATCTGTAAATATCCACGCGAAAGAAAGTATCGCGCTATCATTGGGTGCTATAGTACCTATGTTGTAAATAAGGCCCATTGCCCAGTCCTGGCTTACAGTGGTAGTATCAAGGGTATAACTGGTAACTCCAAGGCCTGCATTGCCGGAATAGATCAGATCAAGGCTATTTGCAGCAGTTTCTGCTGGAAATGAAGCCCAGCTTTCGTAGATCATAGCCTTAGCCCGGCAATCTTTTGTGCACAAACCCGATACTGCAGCAAGATGTAATGTGTGCGGCCGTGAAATTACCTCTACGCGATGATCTGCATCATTCTGATAAACTATATGATTATCGGTCGCAAAGTCGAATAAATTTATAACCTCGTCATCATCAGGGTCTCCCGTTACCCAATAATATACGCCAGGCAAAGCGGAGCTGGTATTATTCTTCAGTACTGTCGTTACAACTGCCCATGATGCAAGTGTATCAACCCTGGTAGTTTGGGTAATAGAGAGAGCTGCGCCTGTCCCAACGGAACCCTGCCATATACCGCTGAGAACACCTCCTGCGTTTGTATAGCCTACATTTGTGCCTGTAAGCGTAGTCCCCGCAGGCCCAAAACCAGCGTTAGTAAAAAACGCATCGCTTCTTACTCCATTAACCTGTATTGCCCATCCGTCAAATGGAGTACCTGGCATAAAATAGGGACCATAAAAAGAATCTACCCCTGCAGTCCACCCATCATGGCCAACGTCGTATGAAAAATCCATCGCCAGTATACCGGCTGTAGAAGTACCCGTAACCGGATCAGTAGTATAACCTGGTGCTGTAATGCCTATCAAATTACTGTGGTACCCTGCAGGCGGTGCAACGGTATTGCCCCACGAACCATTGGGCGCAATACCTACTTCAAGGTACTTTCCCGGTAAAAATACATTGTCACCAACCAGCTGAGCAGAAGAGCCGGTGGCTATAAAAAGTAGTATTAGTGCTATGATCGGTAACTGCAAAGATTGAAATTTCATACTCCTCCCCTTAAATTTTTAATATTGCTATTCCTTACTTATAAAAATAGGTATTATTCACAAAGAAATAAAATAAATCTAACCCAGAGTTA
>JABDHF010000032.1:7075-28130 GCA_013285595.1 Bacteroidota bacterium | reverse complement strand
TTACACCGTTTGACCAGATAGTACTGGATCCCGCTCCAGTAAAGCATTTCATTTTTACAACCCAAATAAAAACCTCCCTACAAAATCAAAACCCTAACAACACAAATCAGTGCAATCCCCTTGAATCCCTGCCCGTCCGGTCAGGCAGGCATGATTCAGAAAAAAACACCACACTCCTCCCCAGAAAACACACTCAAACCCGCTACAGGCAAGCATTTCCTTTTCCCTCGCGCTTGTCATTCCGACGCAGGAGGAATCTATGCGTAACACAAAAAAAACACAGTACCCGCTCCCCCAAAAACGACCTAAAACCCGCTACAGTAAAGCATTTCATTTTTACAACTCAAATAAAAACCTCCCAAGAAAATCAACCACCTAACAACACAAATCCGTGGAATCAGTGCAATCCCTTCGACTCCCTGCCCGTCCGGTCAGGCAGGCGTGATTCAGAAAAAAACACCACACTCCTCCCCAGAAAACACACTCAAATCCGCTACGGGCAAGCATTTCCTTTTCCCTCGCGCTTGTCATTCCGACGCAGGAGGAATCTATGCGTAACACAAAAAAAGCACAGTACCCGCTCCCCCAAAAACGACCTGAAACCCGCTCCAGTAAAGCATTTCATTTTTACAACCCAAATAAAAACCTCCCTACAAAATCAAAACCCTAACAACACAAATCCGTGCAATCCCTTTGAGTCCGTGGTTCAGAAAAAAAATCACCCCCCCCACAAACACACTCAAACCCGCTACAGACAAATATTTTATTTAAAACATTAAATAATATAAAATATAAATAACATCACAAATATTTCCTAAAATAGCAAACTAAACAACCATATGTAGTTACTTTACCCGGTGAAGGAATTAAAGTTTATACCAGTTGCCATCTCTATACTTCTGGCAACCAATGCTACAGCCCAAAACGAGAACTGGGATACCTACATGGCTAAGTTCGGCAGCAAGCCCGGCTCCGTACTGGTAGACCTTGCCCTCTACGAAACCGCCCCAAACAAGCTATACCCCAACCTCGTCATCACCGGCCCGCAAGCCCACAACTGCAATGCCCAGGGCTTCCCCGATAAAGACGAAATAGACCAACTGGAAGAAATATTAGATGCTACCGGCAACTTCCTCACCGGCCTCACCCCAAAGGTGCTCGCAGGTACCTTCACCAGCAACTGCCAGCGCATGAACTACTACTACGTAAAAGACACCGCAGGCGTCCGCAACGCCATAGCACGGCTATACAACCGCAGCTACCGGGACTACAAATATGCCATCAGCATAAAGCACGACCCGGAATGGAAGACCTACCGCACATTCCTATACCCCGGCCCGGAAACCCGCAACTGGATGGAAAACGACAAGATCATCACCAAAATGATGCAGCAGGGCGATAGCCTCAAAAAACCCCGCAACATCAACTTCGACCTCTATTTCAGGTCAGATACAGAAAGGAACGCAGTTGTAGTGTATGCAAAAAACAAAGGCTACAAAACAGACACCAACATAACCTCAAAAAGCGCAGCCGCCCCCTACGAAGCCGTAATCTCCAAATACAGCCCCGTAAAAATGGACACCATCAACGCCATGTCCCAGGAGCTCCAGCTCGAAGCCCGCAAACACCACGGCCTCTACAACGGCTGGGAAGCCCCACAAAAGTAAAAGCCCCAAAGGGGCCTTACTGTTATTACATAACTCTCATAACGAGGGGAAACCCCCTTCAGGGGGTTGGGGGTTTACCTGCTATAATTCGGAGCCTCCTTAGTGATCACCACATCATGCGGATGGCTCTCCGCCATGCTCGCCGGGGTTATGCGCACAAACTGCGACTCATTCTGTAGCGTAGCAACATCCTTAGCGCCACAGTAGCCCATACCAGCCCGCAGGCCGCCTACAAACTGCTGCACCACCTCGGCCAGGTAACCCTTATACGGCACACGGCCCACAATACCCTCCGGCACCAACTTCTTTATATCAGCCTCCATATCCTGGAAGTAGCGGTCCTTAGAGCCTTCCTGCATAGCCTCCACAGAGCCCATGCCCCGGTACGACTTAAACTTCCTGCCCTCATAGATAATAGTCTCACCCGGGCTTTCTTCAGTCCCCGCAAATATAGACCCCGCCATCACGCACGATGCACCGGCAGCTATAGCCTTCACCATATCCCCAGTATAGCGGATGCCGCCATCAGCTATTACCGGTATACCTGTACCCTTCAGTGCCTGTGCAGCCTCCATAATAGCCGTAAGCTGCGGTGCGCCCGCACCAGTCACCACACGGGTAGTACAAATAGATCCCGGCCCCACGCCCACCTTCACCGAGTCGGCACCGGCAGCCGCAAGCGCCTTCGCTCCGGCTGCAGTGGCCACATTGCCCGCTATCAGCGGTATATTCTTAAAGGCTTTCTTTACCTTCTTTATAGCATCCATCACACCCTTTGAGTGGCCATGGGCGCTGTCCAGCGTTATCACATCCACACCCGCATTCTTCAGCGCATCTACCCTATCCAGTATATCCGCCGTAATCCCAATAGCCGCACCTACCACCAGGTGGCCCATACTGTCTTTGCAGGAATATGGGTGGCTCTTTATCTGCATCGTATCACGGAAGGTGATCAGGCCTATCAGCTTGCCCTTCTTATCTACTATAGGTAGCTTTTCAATCTTATACTGCTCCAGTATGCGCTCAGCTTTCAGCATGTCAGTTCCGGCGGCGGCAGTTACCAGCTTATCCTTGGTCATTACCTCGCCCACCTTCTTCTTCATGTTCTTTTCAAACCGCAGGTCACGGTTAGTGAGCATCCCCACCAGCAAAAAGTTGTTATCCACTATCGGTATGCCGCCTATCCTGTTCTCTTTCATTATCTTCAGTGCATCGCCTACTGTAGCATCAGGCTTTAGCGTTATTGGGTCTAGTATCAGGCCGTTCTCAGAGCGCTTTACTTTGCGCACCTGCTCGGCCTGGCGCTCTATGCTCATGTTCTTGTGCAGTATGCCTATCCCACCCTCGCGCGACAGCGCAATGGCAAGCGGGGCCTCGGTCACAGTGTCCATAGCGGCCGACACCATGGGCACATTAATTTGTATGTCTTTGGTAAGGTTGGTAACTATACTTACTTCGCGTGGGAGAACTTCCGAGTAAGCCGGCATAAGGAGCACATCATCAAATGTTAGCCCTTCGCCATAAAACTTAGATTTTATTGCCATGTGCAAAGATATATCCAATTACTAAAATCTGCAAATGCCCAATAACAAGCTCTGTTAATAGCCTTATTATCATAATTGATACAGGCCTGTAAGCTAAGCCTGCGGCTCACTATCTCTTCCGGGCATCATGTTGCCGGGATGCGAATGATGTACAAACCTGTGCTTATACCACCTGAACAACAACTGGCCGCCTTGCATAATGACAACTAATAACACAAGTGGCGCGAGTAAAACCAGCCAGTCTGGGACGTGTGTAGGGCTACCGGGGAGATTGAGGAAAAGATGCATGTTGGTAATTATATTTTGTGAATTACTAAGACCTGCTTACATAAACAAATATAACAAATAAGTGCAGCATCTACACTAAATGCAGCACTTATTAACCTTAATTAACCCATCCCCTTACTTAGATGTCGTGCGTGAGTGATAATCTTTCATTGCCTTTACCAGCCGCACAAACTCTGCCCTATAACCATCTTTATCGTATTTCTTGCTATGTTCAGCCATAGCTATTACCCGGTCATAATTGCTGCTGCCCTTATACTTAGAGTCTTTCAGCAACATCCCGAACATAGCCACAGATGTGGCAAACCTCGCATTCTCGGTAGCATTGTTCATATCAATAGTATTATCGGCAATGGTATGTACCATTTCTTTGCTCACATCGCCATCCGGTTTCTTATACCTGAATTTTATGGTTGCTAATTCATTGCTGTAAGTCGCAGTAGTGCTATTGGGCTTCTGGTATTTTAGGTCGTCATTTTCCCGCATAAACCTACTCTTTACACCCACAGGTATCAGCTCATACACGATAGTCACCGTATGCCCTGATCCCATATCGCCCGCATCTTTCTTATCATCTTTAAAATCTTCTGTGTTCAATAGCCTGTCTTCATAGCCCACCAGCCTGTAGCCTTGTACTTTTGTTGGGTTAAACTCTATCTGTGCCTTTACATCTTTTGCCACGGTAAACAAAGTCCCGCCAAACTCGCTCACCAGTGTCTTCTGTGCCTCCTGTAGATTGTCTATATAGTCGTAGTTGCCATTGCCTTTATCGGCCATCATTTCCATCTTGGCATCTTTATAGTTGTCTGTGCCAAAGCCCAGGCAAGTAAGGTATATACCGGTCTTCCTCTTTTCGGTGATCAGGTCCTCAAGCTCGTTATCACTACTTACGCCTACGTTAAAGTCTCCATCAGTTGCCAGGAGAACGCGGTTGTTGCCGCCCTTTATAAAGTTTTGCTGTGCTATTTTATAAGCCAGGGTTATACCTGCGCCACCTGCGGTAGAGCCACCAGCCCGCAACCTGTCAAGGGCATCAATAATGGTTTGCTTCCGGTTGCCATTAGTCGGCGCCAATGCCAGCCCTGCATTACCTGCATAGGTCACAATGGAAACCTTATCTATCTTCCGCAGGTTATTCACCAGCATCTTCATCCCCGCGATAAGCAGTGGCAACCTTTCTGCAGACTCCATAGAGCCCGATACATCTATAAGGAACACAAGGTTAGATGGTGGCAGCTCGTCAGTATTGATCTTTATCGCCTGCATACCTATGTGAAGCAGCTTATGCCCTTCCTGCCACGGGCAGTCTGTAAGCTCGGTCTGTATGGCTATCGGGTCTTTACCCTCAGGCTGCGGATAGTCGTAGTCAAAGTAGTTCATCATCTCCTCTATCCTCACGGCATCAGCAGGTGGCTTCTGCCCATCATTAATAAACCTGCGTATGTTACTATAAGAAGCCCTGTCCACATCTACAGACATCGTAGACAGCGGGCTTACCTTCACATTCATAAAGTCGTTCTCAGGGTTCTTCTTATAGCTTTCCTCGCTTGGGTCGTAGAACTGTACCTTTCGTTCTTCTTCCTTGGGGCTATAGTAATTTGCCCCGCCTCTGCCACGCTGATACACGCCCGGAGACAGGCTAACAATGTCGCTAACCTGCTGGGTGGGAATGGATGATATTTCCTCTCTGCGTTGTATGTGAGACGAAGGCTTGTCCATATCCACCAGTGGTTTTTTATAACACTTAACTACCATCGATCTGAGTTCAGCGCCCTTGCTAAGCTTCATCTGAAAATTCTGGGTTGTCATCGAATTAGCAACAACCATAACTCCTGTCACCAACACGGAATCATAACCTATATACAAAACCAAAACATCGTAGTTGCCGGGCTGCAAAGGCTTGATCGTATAATTACCGTCGTAATCCGATATGTTGCCGCCCATTAATATTCCTGCCTGGTAAACCTGGACCGCTGCACTTGGCATTGGCTCTTTCCTTTCATCAAGTACTCTTCCTGAAATTTCCTGTGCTACTGCTTGCAGTGTAGCAAGCGTAAGTAGCAGTGTGGCTATCGTTTTCATAAATTATGTGTTTATAATAACGACGTAATGCCGGGATACTTCCATAGCAGGTATCAGCAATTTAACGTTTTCATGACAGAGCAGAAACAAAGAAAATCACCTTACCCAAATGGCCTTAGATGCAAATACAGATATTATAGCAATTCTTTATAAAGCTATGAAGGCCAAAAAATACCAAACCGCACTACTTTGTTTATTCGCCATTTTATATAATATTTGCAACAGGCTTACGAATCAATTGACCATTTATATTATTATTCCGGAAGGTACCCGGCAAAACCCAATATTTGAATATGTTATCACTGCTTAGATCTCTTATTTTAGTTCTGCTGCTTACAATATCTGGTATGGCTGTTCGCGCGCAGGATAATGACTACCTGAAGCACGGTAAGATGTTCTGTCTTTGTTCCATTAAATTGGAATGTTCCTATTGCCGCGAGTGCAACGATGACCGCTACTCGGTTAAAATAAACAATAACCAAAGCAAGAAAATAACCCAGGTTTTCTACAAGTTCTATTCAGAGCCATTTAATAAGATACTGGAAAGGGAAGCCAAAATAGACCTGCGCGAAATAGCGATGAATGAGCCAAGCATTATTCATATCTGCGTACCTAATGGCAATCACTGGATCATTAGCAAGATCGTGTATAACGATGGTAGTGCTGTTACCTTTAAGATCAAAGACCGTATGGAGAAATTCATGCAGGAGGCCGATGAATGTGATTGCAACGACTAAGCCTATTTGCAATATTGGCTGAGCAGTTGCCCTGCCTTTTCATTTCCCATTGTCTTAGCCTTATTCCAGTCCTGGCATGCGCCGGCATTGTCTTTTATATTTAAGCGTGCCAGCCCACGATAATAGTATATGCTGTTGTCTTCAGGGTTCAGTTTTAAGAGGCTGTTATAGTCATTTATTGCCCCGGCAAGATCTCCCATGCTGGTTCTGAGCGAAGCCCTGTTGTATAAAGGGCGGCTAAATACACTATCAGCCGCTATCGACTTGTTGTAATCTGCAAGGGCAGCCAATGTATCACTCGCGTTGAAATGCACCCACCCCCGGTTGTTATAAGCCTGCGCATAACCCGGCTTCAACGCGATAGCCTGGTTAAAGTCGTTGATCGACGACCTTACATCTCCCGACCTGAAGTAAGCCCACCCCCTGTTATTGTAAGCATCTGCAGACTTTGGGTTTATGGTAATGGCTTTGCTGTAGTCCTGTATCGCGGCTTGTATATTCCCTGCATTATCATAGATCACACCCCGGTTAAAATAGGAGTCATCAAATTTATTGTTCAGGTCAATAGCATGGGAATAGTCCTGTAGCGCCTCTTGTAATTTCCCTCCCGCTTTTTCCAGGTTGCCACGCATCCAGTAGCCATAGTATATGTCTGGGTTATGATCTATTATATCGGCCACTATGGTGTCATCATTATTCCATACCGCCATCCGTTGCCACGACGCTATAGAGTACAGAATCACTACAGCTGAAAGCACACCAATTATGGCTTTCCCGTTTTTCCCTTCAACACCAGCCGACACCATCTGCCCAATAAGGTAGAACAACCCAATGTAGGGCACATAAGTGTACCGCTCAGCAAAAAGCATAGACCCCACGGCCAGTACCTGGAGCATCACAGAAATGGCCACCAGGAAAAATGCCACACCAAAAACTATCTCCTTACGGAATGCACTTCTTCTCGCTATCGCCCAGCCAATAATCAGTAGCACAGGCAGTGAAGCATAGTACATCCACGGCAGCATCCCATTATTTTGTGTAGGCAGATAGTGTATCACTGCAAGATTCAGCGGCACTAGGATCTCTGTCAGGTAAGCTGCAAGCCCTGAAGTAAATAGAAATATCCTGTTCACAAAGCCGTAAGATGATGTTAGGTCATTAATAGCGCCTACTGCCCCCTGAGCTATTATATTTACAACGCCAAACACTACCGAAAGCAGCAGGAAGGGCACTTTCTCTAGTATTGCCCGGCCATTTATCTTTCTGCCTTTATATACATCTATCACCACCAGCAGCACAGGTAGTGTAACGGCCGCAGATTTTGAAAATAACGCTGCCAGGAACAACAGCAACACACCCCAGTAATACTTTGCATTCAAGCCCAGCGACAGGTATCTAAGATAAACCAACAACGATAGCAGGTAAAACGCCGTATACAGCACGTCTTTGCGCTCCGACACCCACGCCACAGACTCTACATGCATGGGGTGAATAGCAAACAATACAGTTACCACCAATGCAGTGATCTGCTTCCCGCTTAACCGTTCAGACAGTTTAAAGACCAGGAGCGTATTGAGCAGGTGCAGCAAGAGATTGGTCACATGATAAGGAAAAGGGTTCAGGCCAAAAGTATTGTACTCAAACCACCAGGTAAGTGTGGTAAAAGGGTTATAGTTGGCGGAATAAAAGGAGGAGAAGATTGCCTTAACCCCATGCCAGCTAAAGTCTTTAAGAAAGGGGTTATTAATGATATAATAATCATCATCCATTAAGGTAAGCCCATTATAAAGCGACCGCCCATACAGCAAAGCGGTAAATACAATAAGCGCAGCAACAGCCCATTTAGGAATGCTGCCTTCCGCTTTATTTTGTGGTATTACAACCTTATCATTGTTACTTTTCACCATATTTCATCACACCTTATTCGTCCGTTTACCGACAATACCGCTGTAATAGCTGTGTTGCATTTTCATTCCCAAGGCTTGCGGCTTTGTTCCAGTCTTCACACGCCGCCCTGTTGTCTTTAAAATAATAATGTGCTATGCCACGCATATAATATGCTACTTTATCATCGGGATTATAACTTAATAGCTGGCCATATTCATCAATAGCCCCTTTCAGATCACCCCGGTTAGATTTTAGCATAGCTATATTGAGATACGGCCTGCCAAAATAGGGATTTAACCTGGTTGCTTCAATAAAATCGGTCATGGCATATTGAGTATCACCTTTACCGTACCAGGCCCATCCCCGGTCGTTATACGTTTCGGCATATTTGTCTTTATAGCCAAAGGTATTAAGAGCTATTGCTTTGTTGTAATCGTTCATTGCTAATTGAGTGTCACCTGACTGATAATGCGCCCACCCCCTGTTAGTATATGCATCCGATGATTTAGGGTCCAGCTGTATTGCTTTGTCATAGTCCTCTATGGCTGCTTTTACGTTCCCGGCATTATCATATGCTTCACCCCTATTGCAGAAGGCTTGCTGAAATGCAGCATTTATCTTGAGTGCAGCGCTATAACAACGTATTGCCATCTCAAAATCACCCTCATGGGCTTTTGCATTTCCCCAGCTCCATAGTACAAAACATATATTACCGTTATCCGGATTTTTGTTGGTCACATCCGAAAAAAGGGTGTCGCTGTTTTTCCATACACCTATTCGGTTCCAGGTCAGTAAGGAAAACAAAACAATAACCAATGACCCGACAGAAATGGTTATGACCCTCCACTTATCCGTTTCTATCAGTTTAGCTACAAACTGGCCTACGATATAAAACAGGCCTATGTAAGAGATGTAGGTATACCGCTCGGCAGCAAGAGCTGAGCCAACCGGGATCAGCTGCAACATGATTGAAATAGTTACCAGGAAGAAAGCCATGCCGAATAACAGCTCTCTTCGAAAAGAGGAACGTCTTATTACCAGCCATGCCAAAAGCAGGAGAAACGGTACTGACAGGTAATATTCTAAAGGTAGCATTTTGCCATGCAGCATAGGGAAATAGTGCTCGAGGCATAAGTTGAAGGGAGCTATAAACTTTACTAAATAAAACGCCAGGCCACCGGTGAAAACGAATACCCTGTTTACAGACCCAAAAGAGGACAGATCGGCTATACCTTGTGAGTGAACGTTTAATAAGCCAAAGACTATTGCGAAAAGAAAAAAAGGCGCTTTTTCAAGTAACGTCCTTCCGGTTACTTTCCTGCCCTGATATACATCTATTACTATCAGTAAGACCGGCAAGGTTACGGCTGCGGATTTTGAAAAAAGCGAAGCGACGAAAAACAAAAGTGCTGCTACATAATACTTAGAGGCAAACCCTTTAGCTGCGTATTGCAGGTACGCTAATAATGCTGCAAGATAGAATGCGGTATACAACACATCCTTTAACTCTGATATCCACGCTACTGATTCCACATGCATGGGATGGATGGCAAACAACAGAGATGCTACAATAGCAGTAATTCTTTGCCGGCTAAGCCGCTCGGTTACTTTAAAGACGAGCCACGTATTGAGCAAGTGCAGCAATACATTGAACAGATGATACGGAAGTGGATCAGTTCTGAAGAACCTGAATATTACTGCCCACCCTAATGTGGTAAACGGATGGTAGTTACTGGAATAGAATGTTGTAAAGATATTCTTTAGTCCATGCCAGTCAAGATACCGAATATATGGGTTTTGCAGGATATAGTAATCGTCGTCGAAGTAGGTGATGTCGTTTTGAACAGCACGGCTGTAGATCAGCGCGGTGATCAGTATAATAATAGCCGGCGCCCACCGCAGCAGTAGTTTCGTAATATTTAACGGCGCCGCTTCCTGTGAACCGGCCGGAACCTTTTTTTCTGCTTTACCGGGCATGGTGCTAAAATAATAAATGTTCGGGAGCCACCTGCACAAACTGCATCAATAAAGTTGTATGGAATTATTATCTTTCGTGCGCGCTCTCCGTATGTCTCATGAACACGAGGAAATAATTTGTCCGAACTGTGGCTTTCCTGCTACACATAACTACTGCGCGCAATGCGGCCAGGAAACTCATTTGCACAAGGAGACGTTCTGGGGCCTGGTAATGCACTTCATTGGGCATTATTTTCATTATGATTCCAAGTTCTGGCAAACGATGAAGGCTTTATGGTTTAGCCCGGGTAAGCTCACCATTGCCTACTGGAACAAACAGCGTATGCGGTATATAGCGCCGGTATCGTTATATATCTTTATCAGCGCTGTTTATTTTCTTATCAGTTTTTCGATTCCGGGCGAAAGTATTCAAATAAACAGCGATCGCCCTAAGACAAAAGGGTTAGAATTTACCGCCAATACGCACCATGGAGGATTAACCTTTACCGAGGACACATCTTCTTCCGTAGTGCAACCAAACTCTAAATCAAAGCAGGCCACCGATACTACAGCCCTGACCCGGTGGCTCAATAAGCGACTCGAAATATTAAAAAAGAAACATGAGCACCCCGCTGAATTTATAAGTGAGACTGCAAAACATAGCTTTCCAAAAATATTTTTCTTTATGATACCGCTGATGGCGGTTTTTCTAAAAATACTTTATGCAAGACGCAAAGACCTTTTCTTTGTAGATCATGCCATTTTTGCCCTGCATCTTCACTCCTTTTGGTTCTCTTTAGTCATGTTCGCTTTTTTGTTTGAGTTAACACCCACTTCGTGGTCAGAACAAATAGAAGGACTTGCAATAGCTATACTCATAATTACCGGTATCATCTATGTAATAGCAGCTATACGCAACGCTTACGGCTCTAAAATAATTAAATCCTTTTTTTACACATTGCTCATTACTATAGGATATTTAATATCATTCTTTATCCTATTTCTTTTGGACCTTGCCATAATATTTACATTGATGTAGCGCCGATGGCATAATCGTAGCGATTTGATCGTGGCGACTTTATGTTATTTATTATTCGCTATTATGTTTATACTTTTATTTGATTTCCTGAAATTTTTTGTAGATTGTGTTGTATTATTCTAACCAATCACACCAACCTTTTAAAAATCAAGAATATGGACACTTCAAAAATGATCAAAGCTTATTGCTTAAAAACAAAGGAAAAGAATGTACCAATGCAGGATGCCGTGATCACCAGGACTGCTAAAGGCGGCTATATGGCTGGCGGACATGATGGTAAAGGAAATAAGATGGCGGCCATCCTTAATGAAGCAAAAGCACTGCAGGCTATAAAAGACGGAGTAGCTACAAAAGGGTTTTAACTTCTACTTAAAATTTTGATTGTCTTCTTTTCTATGGAAGACGCTATGTAAACTGTATCAAAGCTACGCGAGTAGCCTTTTGATGCAGTTTTTCATTTATGCCCAAACAATACCAGGTAGTGTATGTTATTGATGGGCGCCGGGCGGCTGTGTTTTATTTTCCCAGTCGCTGGCGGTCATTTCAAATCTTATCTCGCCGTGCTCATTTCGCCATACTTCTTTCCATCCGTGTTTCCTGTAAAAGGCTTCGGCTTTTGTATTGGGGGCTGTGCTTAGCCATACCTTTTCTTTGCCTTGCTTAAAATACCAATTGAGCATGGTATCGTGCAATCGCTTACCTATACCTACACTTTCAAATTCGGGACGGACAAATAGCGCCCATATGTTATCATCGAGCAGGTCGGCTATTGCAAATGCTACCAGGTGGTTGTTTATTTCGGCTACCCATCCTTTGCCCCTGCGCATAAGGTACTCTTCGCAGATCTCGTCGGTGACGAGTTCTTTTGTCTGCAATACATTTTCTTTCACGGACATCCTGACATCAAACATCTGTTTTATGTCGGTGATCTTTGCCGGCCTGAAGTTCATTTGGATAAATTGATCAGCTCACTTATTCAACTATTACCTGCTTTGTCCAGCTTCCATGTGCTGTAGCAGCGGTTACCAGGTAAACGCCGGCTGGCTGGGTTAAGGATATAACAACCGGTTTGTTAGTTACTGATATGGCTTTATTAATAGTTTCGCCTAAAACGTTGGTGATAGATATAGTGGCTCTTTCGGTTGCCGTGGCGGCAAGTTTGATCGTTATGTTGCCAGCGCTGCACGGATTAGGATATACTGTCAATACAGCCGTATTACCGGCTACTGCTGCCACCCCGCTATTGTCTATTACGGCAGCAGGGCCAATACGCCTTATTACCTGGTCTCCCCTGTCGCTGATATATATAATACCTGTTTTAGAAATGGCAACACCTTCCGGTGAAGATAATACGGCTGCCGTTGCCGGGCCACCATCGCCCAAAACGTCGGCCGTGCCATCACCGCCGCCTGCGATTGTAGTGATGATACCTGTGGCTGCACTCACCTTGCGCACTACATTATTACCAAGATCAGAGATATACACGTTGCCGGAATCATCGAGGTTCACACGTTGTGGCCGGCCGAGAAGCGCGGCTGTAGCCGGGCCACCGTCTCCTGAAAAGCCTGCAACACTCGTACCTGCAAATGTAGTGATGATGCCCAGCGCGTTTACCTTACGGATCACGTTGCCACTATCTGCGATATATACATTATCAGCTGTGTCTACAGCAACGCCTATAGGGGCGCCTAGTTGCGCAGCTGTAGCCGGGCCATTATCGCCGGTATAGCCAACGGTGTGATTACCCGCAAACGTGGTGATGACACCCGCATTATCCATCTTGCGTATTACCGCATTATGGTCGTCGGCTATATACAGGTTACCATGCTTGTCGAAGGCCAGGCCTACGGGGTTATTTAAGGAAGCACTGGTTGCGGGACCATTATCGCCCGTATAGCCTGCGGTGTGCGTACCTGCAACTGTGGTTATGGTTCCGGCGGTACTTACCTTACGTACGTTGTGGTTATAGCCGTCGGCGAAAAAGATATTACCTGCGGCATCCATCGCCAGTGCAAAAGGTCCATTGAGCTCTGCAGCTGTGGCGGGGCCATTGTCTCCGGTAAAGCCACCACCAGCCATTACCCCTGAACCAAAACCGGTACCGGCAACCGTTGTGATGTTACCGAAGGTGTCTATTTTGCGTACGGCATTGCTGAGAAAGTCGGCAACGTAGAGGTTACCTATATTGTCTACCAGTACATCAGATGGATTATCGATCAGCGCCGCCGTTGCGGGGCCACTATCGCCACCATAACCAGAATTGTTTTGAGTGCCGACGTAGGTAGATATTACGATCTGCGCCTGTGTGCGAACAGTGCAAGCTAAAACGCAGACAGATAATAGCAGAATAGATAAATGTTTTCTCATACTTACAAATTTAATTGTTTTAATGATATTTACCTGTATAAATTGACGCATAATGAGCTCTTGCCTGATATCCCCCAATTGGGGTATGGTATTGGCGGTAGTTTTAATTATCTTGCCTGCCAATTAAGGCCTTTTAAAATATAAATATAATCAATGAAAATTCTTTCTTTTCTTCCATTAGTAGCTATGCTCGCAACATTATCGCCAGGTGAAGCAAATGGCAAATCTTCAACAGGCAACAATGATCAATCTGCCAACCCGTTCTTTAAAGAAAGCGCGCTCCTTTACCAGGCAGCCGACTTCAGCAAGATAAAAGACGGAGACTACGCGCCAGCCTTTGAAGAAGGCATTCGCCAGCAAATGGCTGAGATACAAAAGATAGCGGACAACCCGGCTGCCGCTACCTTTGAAAATACCCTTGTGGCGATGGAAAAAAGCGGGCAGATACTAAGGCGTGTAGGTGGCGTGTTTAACCTGGTGAGCAGCGCTAATACGGACCCTGAGCTGCAAAAGCTATCGGAAGATGTGGCGCCGAAGCTGACTGCGGTTAACGATGCCATATTCCTGAACACTAAGCTGTTTAAGCGGGTGGAGGCTATCTATAAGAAGCGTGCGCAGCTGAAGCTGGACCAGGAGTCGGACAGGCTGTTGGAATTCTATTATAAGAAGTTTGTAATGTCGGGCGCTAACCTTTCAGAATCTGCAAAAGAACACCTGAAAAGCCTGAACAAAGATGAGGCGTCGCTGAGCGCTAAATTTACCAACCAGCTCCTGGCTGCTACAAAGGCTGCCGCGCTGTTGGTGGGCCAGAAAGCAGAGCTGGCAGGGCTTAGCGATGCTGCTATAGATGCCGCTGCGCTTGCAGCAAAAACCAATGGCCAACCCGGCCAGTGGATGCTACCCATACAAAACACCACCCAACAGCCAGACCTGCAATCGCTGACAATAAGGGCTACCCGGCAGAGGCTATTTGAAGCATCGTGGAACCGTGCTGAGAAAAGTGATAGTAATGATACGCGGGCAGCCATACTGCGGATAGCTGAGATACGGTCGCAAAAAGCTAAGTTGCTTGGCATGCCGAACTATGCAGCATGGACGCTGCAAGACCAGATGGCTAAAACACCGGAGACTGTTGAAGCTTTCTTCGACAAGCTGATACCGGCTGCTACAGCTAAAGCTAAAAAAGAAGCTGATGACATACAAGCGGTAATAGACCAGCAAAATGGCAGATTCAGGCTACAGCCATGGGATTGGGACTTCTATTCCGAGCAGGTGCGCAAGGCTAAATATGACCTGAATGAAAGTGAGATAAAGCCGTATTTCGAAATAAACAATGTGCTGGAGAATGGTGTATTTTACGCGGCTACCCAGCTATACGGGATCACTTTTAAGGAGCGTAAAGACCTGCCGGTGTACCAGGGAGATGTACGCGTATTTGAAGTGTTTGACAAGGATGGCAGCTCTATGGCGTTGTTTTACTGCGACTACTTTAAGCGCGATAATAAGAATGGCGGGGCGTGGATGGATAATATGGTGGGCCAGTCGAAACTGCTGGGGACGAAACCCGTGATCTACAATGTGTGCAACTTTACCAAGCCAGCAGATGGGCAGCCTGCGCTGATCAGCTTTAGCGATGTGACGACGATGTTTCATGAATTCGGGCATGGGCTGCATGGCCTGTTTGCCGACCAGCAATACCCCAGCCTTTCCGGCACCCAGACTGCACGGGACTTTGTGGAATTCCCATCGCAGTTTAACGAACACTGGGCCAGTGATCCGCAGGTATTTAAGCACTATGCTACGCACTACCAGACGAAAGAACCAATGCCCCAAGCACTGGTAGATAAGATAAAGAAGGCGGCCACCTTTAACCAGGGATACTCCCTGACTGAAATACTCGCGGCTGCAGACCTGGATATGAAATGGCATATGGTAGCGCCGGGTACTTCGCTGCCAGATGTAGACAAATTTGAGACCCAGGCGCTACATGATACGCACCTGGACCTGCCGCAGGTGCCCAGCCGCTACCGCACAAGCTACTTTCTGCATATATGGAGCAATGGGTATGCTGCGGGGTATTATGCTTACCTATGGACGGAGATGCTGGATGATGACGCCTTCTCCTGGTTTAAAGAGCATGGCGGGCTGACCAGGGAGAACGGACAACGTTTCCGCGATATGATCTTATCCCGCGGCAATACGCTGGACCTGGCTACGATGTTCCGCAACTTCAGGGGGCATGACCCAAATATAGAGCCTATGCTGGAGGACCGCGGACTTAAATAATGGTTAATGCCCTTATTTGTTAGGGGCCTTGTGATAAATATATTGTTTCCCGTAGTGGCCAATGGCTGCTATGGGCTTTTTTTTGAAGATGCTGTGTTGATGCAGGTTTCAGGGCGTTTTTGGGGGAGCGAGTACTTACTTTTTTATTTACTGCGGTAGCTACGGGGAAATTGCGAAGGTGGCTCGTACTGAGTAAAAATAGTGCTCTGAAAGGTGACGGCCAGTTGCTACGGGGCGGTTTTTCAGGATGCTGTGCTGACGCGGATTTCAGGGTATTTTTGGGGGAGCGGATACAGGTATTTTTATTTATTGCGGTTGCTACGGGAAAATTGCGAAGGTGGCTTGTGATGGGCAAAAGTAGCGCTCTGAAAAGTGAAGGCCAGTTGCTATAAGGTGTTTTTTCAGGATGCAGCGATGACGCGGGTTTCAGGGTATTTTTGGGGGAGCGGGTGCCTATGTTTTCATTTGCCCTAGTTGCTACGAAAGATCGATTTTCGATTATCGAATTATTCATTTGTATTATATAAATTAAGCCTGCTACACTTTCATACATAGGGTAAAATTATTGCTTTTGAATTGGAGGGGAATCCGGACTAGGATTTTTCAGGATCAGAGGATAGACAGGATGTGTTAAGTCGCATTGCGTATTTTATGATGAGTTTTCATTATCGTTGATTGCTGCCGCAATTAGGGAGGCAGTTCTTCGATGTTGCTTATTGCTACTTCTCAGGGGATCTCTTCGTTTCGCCCCGATGAAAAATCAGGGCTGCACTGCGAGATGACGGGCGCGGTTGTACTTTTTAGGCTTTTATTCAGACTGGCCGCCTGTCGTGATGTTGATTGCTGCCGCAATTGGGGAGGCAGTTCTTCGATTTCACATATTGCTACTTCTCGGGGCCCTTCGACGGGGCTCAGGGTGACAGCTGATGGAGCTTCGCCGCGATGAAAAAATCGGGGGCTGCACTGCGAGATGACGGTGCGGGCTGGTCTTCTTTATAGATGAATCTTAATTCCCCCATTCACAACGAAGCCATCGAGGGGTGCGTATATATCGCGGAATTGCGGGTTGGTGATGCTGCCGATGTATATATTGTCAAATCGTGTTTGCCTGCTGTCGAGCATATTTTCGAAGTTGATAAATAATGCTACTTTCTTAATTGTTTTTTCGGCCATGAGACCGCATAGCCAGTAATCACGTCCATAGGCGCCGTCGCTTAATCTTTGGCGGCTGTAGTAATACGCTTCCGCACCAATTTTGATATTTCCCTCGATCTCGTACATCAACACAGTGTTAGTATGATGCGCGGGTGTAAGCGGTGTTTCCGTTATGGTACTTCCTTCATGTAAATGGGAATGGGTAAAAGTATAGCCAAGAAACAACTGAAAATGGTTGTACCGTATCTTCACATTGGTTTCTGTGCCGAGGGCATCGATATGGCCATTTACATTCTCAAAACGGTAGCTATTCATGGCAACAGGAGTAAGCATTAACGGATCGTTGAGATGGGTGTAAAAGAATAACTGGTTAAAGCTAACCCTTACCTTCCCGTGGATAAAGGAGGTTTTGTAATTGATGTCCCAATTGCCACCAAAGCTATGTTCCAGCTTATTGCTGTCGGTTGATACCGGCAAAACATTACGATAACTTATTCTTTCGCTCTCCTCTGTAAAAATGGTTGGGGCTTTATATCCCAGACCACCACCTACACGTGTAGACAATGAGCTATTGACCTTGTATAACAGCGACAAACGAGGTAATACCGCGAGGCCATATTGCACTACATAGTCGCCCCGCAAGCCGGTTTCTAAAATGAATTGTTTGCTTATGTCCCAGGTATTTTGAACGAACACGCCTGCCGTGTTTAGCATGTAATTGCGCGACGGTGTTGCCGCATGCCTTACTTCGCTAAAAGCATCAGAAAAATAGTTGGCTCCCAATACCCAATCCAGTTTATTTCTCTGGGTACTATAGCTCACTTCAGAAAATGTGCTGGCTTGTGTGCCATCAAAAATATAGGCAGGCATATTAATGATACGGCTAAAATGGTCAATACTATTTTTTATATCAAGTTCACCAGCGGCAAACCTGTGTTTTAACTCTACTTGCGAGCTGAGGCGCTGCGTGTTGTTATCTTCATAGTAAGGGTGAAGACTGTCGCGTTCGCCCTGGATGTAGTGAATATCGCCCCCCAACCTACGCTCAAATGAAGCATTAACCCCTACAGTTATCTCTGTATTACTACCCGGATAGATAAACAACCGGGGATTAAAAGTATACCTGCTGAACTGTGGTATTGCTGTAAATGGCGTATTACCGGGAGCATAGGCAGCATTTGCATCATAGGCGGCATAGGCAGTAAACCCTATCTTACCATATCGCTGCCCGTAAAAGCCATTTACGTCAAGGCCTTTTGCAGAGGTGCCGTTTACGAGGAAGGAGATTTCCCTTTCCTTAGTGGGCGTCCTGGAAATAAGGTCTATAAGGCCGGCTATTGCGCCCCCTCCATAAAGAGTAGATGAAGAGCCCTTGATTATCTCTATCCGTTTTAGATCTAAAGGAGGTGTTTGCAGGAGACCCAGTCCGCTTGAAAATCCGGCATATAACGGGAAGCCGTCCTTTAGTACCTGGGTATAACGGCCATCCATGCCCTGTATCCTTATATCAGAATTACCGGATGCTGCAGATGTTTGCAAAGTTTGGATACCTGTGCTTTCACTTAATACCATTCTTATATCTCCCGGTTTCATATTGGCCTTTTCGTTTAGCTCATCGGCACCTATTAACTCGATGCGGGTAGGTATATCCTGAATGGTGCGGCTGCTACGGGTGGAGCTGACAACAACTCCATCCAATTCCTCGTCAGAAGGCTCAAGCGCGACGGCGAATGTATCGGGGCTGGCCAACGGGAATATAAGTGTATCGTAGCGGTCAGAATAACCAATATTCCTGGTGCGTATCGCTTGTTTACCACCAGGTATCCCTGATAGTATTACAATGCCATCGATGCCGGCAATACTGCCGATAACAGTTCCTTCTATGTTGGCAATTGCCCCGACGAGCAGTTCTTTTGTCTTGCTATCTGTTACCCGTATTGTTATGGTTGACTGGGCATATGTGTTCATAGTAGCGCATAACGCTACAAAAATGATGATCAATAATTTCATGCTTAATAGTTTTAATAATGGAAAAATATTGACGTGCGAACGCCAATTTAACTGCAGTTACAAACTATTAAGCGAGGTCAGGCGGTTGCCAATAGGAGCCTACGTACTGTGGATGGAAGGGTACATAATGTGCATTGTATACTCCCTGTGAAGACGAGGAAATAGCCGTGGGATGAAAGCTGAAAGTAGTGACTATAAAACCAGAGCAGCTATGGCAAAAGAAAGGAGAGCAGACGCCGTTACAATCCTTCTTCTCCTGTTTGCGGTCGTGCTTTGTATTGGTACCTTCAATACTATATCCTTCGTTCTCACATTTGTCATAGACACAGCAAGGCACTCCCGTAAGGATCAGAATATAAACAGATAGCAGGAAAGAAATCAGCCTCACGGCTCAAAGGTATTGCATTTACCTCGATGAAACGTTACAATCCTGCTTCGCGCTATTCAGACTGGCCTACTACTGTCCATTTGTAGGTAGTTCCGTTTTTTGTGATTCCCCAGTAGTCGAATGAACCGGAGGCGCGATCGCCGAAGCTGTCGAGGGCGGTGGGGCCGGTGACGCCGGTATAGGTGTTGCTCTGCTGGGCAAAGACTGTTTTTAGCTGCTGGTAATTATCTGTTGCGCCATAGGTTGTTTCGAGTGTTTTTGCGATTACCCACATGGCATCGTATGCGGCGAGGGCAAAAGCATCGGCAGCGATACCTGTGCTTGCGGTGATACGATCGGCAATGGGACCAGACTTGCTCTGCAACGATACGGGAAGCCCAAAAGATGGTGCAAAGAAGCTTGTGCGGCTGGCGAAATTTGCGGCAGTAGTATTTCCCAGCAGTATGGCGCTAAGGGCGATACCGTCGCCGCCATACCATTTTACCTGGCTGAGCATGGAATCGGAAGATGCTTTTACAAACAGATCGGCGCCTTCATCGAACGAGGCGAGGTATATGGCGGTGTTGCTAATGCCATATGTAGTTATGTACTGGCTCACCTTGGTTTTAAGCGCTGCGATGGTGGATGTAAAATCGGTAGGGGTAGTGGCATAAGCCGGGAGCGCTGTTACTGCCCCACCCTTTGCAGTGAAAGCTGAGCCGGTAGCTGTTTGCAGCCCGAGATTACCGGCATCATTGCGAGCAAGGGTAACAAGGCCTTTTATACCACTATTATAAATAGTGGCTGCTATGGCTGCGCCTTCCACCTTATCGGGTGGGCAGAAACGGAATACGCCGTCGCCGGCAATAGCGAGGCTACCGGCGGTGCTGCCCTGGCTTACCACGATCATCTGGCCTGCATCGGCAAGTGGGGCGATGGCTGCCAGCTCGGCACTGGATTGCGGACCAATAATAAAGTGGGTGCCGGCACTTGTGGCTTTTACAAAACCGAGTTGTGCGCTATCGGAAGCGAGTTTTGTATCATAGACAGATACTGCTATGGTAAAGCCTGCGTTTTTGTTGTTGAGGTAGGTATTAATATCGTCTGCGGCAAACTGTATAGCTGCCTTGGAATTGATGCCGAGCGTAGACCAGTTGCCGGTTAGGGAGAACAGGCCGGATATGTTGATGACCTTAGAGCTTGATTTTGATTTTTTGCAGGAATGCAAACCAAAAGCGAGTGTAGATAGTGCGCCAATGAGCAGGATCGTTTTCTTCATTATGGTGGAGTTTGTTAATAGTGTGTGCGTGTAAAATATAAATTATTTTCGAATAATGCGAATGAGACGGCATATTGCGCCCCGGGTTTCACCCGGGGCTATTCATATTCAAGCCCGTTGGGCTTTGCGTTACGTCCGTCTTTTCATCAATACCATGGCCTGATGGATGTTGCGTAGATGGACGATGCCCGTCGACGGCATATTGCGCCCCGGGTTTCACCCGGGGCTATTCATATTCAAGCCCGTTGGGCTTTGCGTTACGTCCGTCTTTTCATCAATACCATGGCCTGATGGATGTTGCGTCGATGGACTATGCCCATCGACGGCATATTGCGTCCCGGGTTTCACCCGGGGCTATTCATATTCAAGCCCGTTGGGCTTGGCGTTACGTCCG
>JABDHF010000032.1:0-7065 GCA_013285595.1 Bacteroidota bacterium | reverse complement strand
GCGTCGATGGACTATGCCCATCGACGGCATATTGCGTCCCGGGTTTCACCCGGGGCTATTCATATTCAAGCCCGTTGGGCTTGGCGTTACGTCCGCCTTTTCATCGATACCATGGCCCGATGGATGTTGCGTCGATGGGCGATGCCCGTCGACGGCATATTGCGTCCCGGGTTTCACCCGGGGCTATTCATATTCAAGCCCGTTGGGCTTGGCGTTACGTCCGTCTTTTC
The DNA here is from genome assembly GCA_013285595.1 of Bacteroidota bacterium. Classification (GTDB taxonomy): domain Bacteria; phylum Bacteroidota; class Bacteroidia; order Chitinophagales; family Chitinophagaceae; genus Nemorincola. The sequence continues at coordinate 6,835 of JABDHF010000032.1, read as the reverse complement.
ATCAATACCATGGCCTGATGGATGTTGCGTCGATGGACTATGCCCATCGACGGCATATTGCGTCCCGGGTTTCACCCGGGGCTATTCATATTCAAGCCCGTTGGGCTTGGCGTTACGTCCGCCTTTTCATCGATACCATGGCCCGATGGATGTTGCGTCCGCTTCGGGGCTTACCCCTTATTCGCCTACATTTTTCTTTTCTTTTTATTCACATATCGAATATTAACCGTTATGCATTGAGATACAGCAATTTTATAATTCAGAAAAAAACTTTTATTTTTGCGGCATGGAGAATGGAATTATAGAAAGCATTAATACTTTGCTTGTTGAGGAGTTTGAAGTGGAGCCGGGATTGATAACGCCAGAGGCTGACCTGAAGGCTACACTGGATCTTGATAGCCTTGACTATATAGACCTGGTGGCGCTTACGGAGTCAAACTTCGGGTGCAAAATGAAGCCTGAGGATTTCAATGACATTAAGACTTTTGGCGATTTCTATAATTATATAAAGGCCCATACGAAGCAGACGGAATTGATATGACGCAATCCTGGGAAGGGAAATCAAAAGGAAATAAATTAGGCTACCGCATATTTATTGGGTTATTACGTATTGCCGGGGTTGGCCCGGCTTATTTTTTGCTACGGTTCGTATCGTTTTATTACTTCCTTTTTTCGTGGTCCTCATCGCGGCCTGTCATTGATTTTTATAAAAAGGCTGGCTTTGGGTATTGGAAGCGGCTGCGGACGCTGTACCGCAATTATTACGTTTTCGGACAAACGCTTATTGACAAGATAGTAGTGATGTCGGGCGCAAAGGTGCCGTATACTTTTTCGTTTGACGGGGAATATAATATAGAAGAAGTAATGGCTGGTGGCAGGGGCGGCATACTGATAAGCGCACACATGGGTAACTATGAGCTGGCGGCTTATTACTTTAAAAGACTGCCGGTGAAGGTGAACATAATAATGGTGGACCAGGAACAGGAAAATATAAAGCAATACCTGGAAAGCGTGATGAATGACCGGAACCTGAGCATTATAACTATAAAAGACGACCTGTCGCACATCTACGAGATCAGCAATGCACTGAGGCGGAATGAGCTGGTGGCGATACATGCCGACAGGTATGTAAAGGGCAGTAAGACTATAGAGGGCGCGCTGCTGGGAGAGAAAGCGCAGTTCCCGATAGGGCCTTTTGTGCTGGCGACTACGTTTAAGGTGCCTGTGTGCTATGTATTTTGTTTTAAAGAGACGGCCAAACATTACCACTTGTACTCATCTGCACCCAAAGAATATACTGCGAACAAACAAATAGCGATACCAGAGGCGCTTAACGATTATATTGCAGCGCTGGAGGGGAAGATAAAGGTGTACCCGGAGCAATGGTTTAACTATTATAATTTCTGGGAACAGTGATTGGTTGTGCGTGAATAGTTCACGCTAAGGCGCTAAAACGCTAAGGGGTTGTGTGAAAATGTGATGCGCGAGATAAGGGCGCAGAGGCGGGAGAAAGCATAGAGACAAGGTTTCGCGCTAAGACGCTAAGGTATTTTGTAAAGGGATTGGGATATAGTTAAAGATGCAAAACGGTTAGTATACATTTAATAAATGACTTTTAGGGTTACCAATATTATTGCCGTTGTGGCGCTGGTGTTACTGATACTGGCTAATGTATTTGTGCATGCGCCATGGTGGGGATATGTGCTGCTGGTTTTGGGATATACGGGTACGGTATTCTGGGGTTGTGCTACTATTTCGTCTGATTTCTTTTTGCCTATAGTTTGCAGCGCCAATACGAATGAGCAGGTGGTGACGCTGACCTTTGACGATGGCCCCCACCCTATCCATACAACGCGAATACTGGATGTATTGAAGAGCTATGAGGTAAGGGCTACTTTCTTTTGCATAGGCAAAAATATAAAAGGTAAAGATGCGATAATAAGCAGGATGAAAGAAGAGGGCCACATTATCGCCAACCATAGCTATAGCCACGATTTTTGGTTCGATATGTTTAACAGCACTAAAATGCTGGGCGATATGCGGCACACAGACCGGGAAGTATTGCGGATAACGGGATCGATACCAAAGTTTTTCAGGCCACCGTATGGCGTTACTAACCCCAATGTGAGGAGGGCGATAAGCGCTGGTGGCTATATACCTGTGGGATGGAGCATACGATCTATGGATACCGTAGCCAAAGACAAAGGAAAACTGATGGCAAAGGTGATGGGCAACATAAAGAATGGAGACATAATATTGCTCCATGACTCTATGGAAATAACGGCAGATATATTGCCGGAGCTTATAGACGAAATAGGAAAAAAGGGGTTTAGGATAATACCATTGAGTAAAATGATAAATGTGAAACCTTATGTATAAAGTGACCTCTCCCCGACCCTCTCCGATGGAGCGTACCTCTCCCCGACCCTCTCCAAAGGAGAGGGAGATGTTGCGTGGGCGCAAGTACGGTTTCATATTATTTCTTGCTACTATATTGCTGATCTGTATGGCCGCAGTAGAGGTGCATGCTCAATACCCTGGTTATAAACCTGTGGCTAATGCTGCTGATTTCAGGCAGCAGTTTACTAAAGCTGCGAAGGCTACGCAGTCGATACAGTGCGATTTTATGCAGGAAAAGAATTTGAGCATGCTGGCGGATAAAATTACGTCTACGGGTAAGTTCTGGTTTAAAAGGGAGAATAAGGTGCGGATGGAGTATGAGAAGCCATCGTACTACCTGCTGGTGATCAATGGGAGCAATATAAAGACGAAGGACGGGCAGAAGGAAAATAAAGTATCGGCAAAATCGAACAAGATGTTTGAGCAGATAAACCAGATGATGATAGACTGCGTGCAGGGCACAGCGCTGGATAACAAGAGCTTTAATACGAGGGTATTTGAAAACGGGCCGTCTTATTTAGTGGAACTGGTACCCACCACTAAAAATCTGCAGGGCATCTTTAAGAATATAACGTTGACAGTGGATAAGAAAGACTATTCGGTGAACAAAATGGAGATGCTGGAACAATCGGGGGATAATACAACTATCAATTTCCTGCATAAGCAGATCAATACAAATATTCCGGATGCGGTATTTTCTACTCAATAGCGGGGGAAGTCAAAAGTTAACAATTAAAAGCAAAAAGTATGTAGCGTACTCTTTGTGTTTGATTCTACTTTGCTGTAGTGTTTTTGCTGGTTGTAAATCTCAGTACCGGCATTTAGTGCGGACGAGTGGGGATGTAAATTGTATACGGCAGTTTTCGCCAGCTTTTAGCAATAACCTTTACAGCGCTTATGTAGATGTGACGAAGCACCATTTTAGCGGCATACTTTTCTTCAAGCAAATGCCTGATAGCAGTATGCGCATTGTGTTTACTAACGAGATAGGAGTAAAGTTTTTCGACTTTGCATTTACTAAGAACAATGAATTTATCAAGTATTATGTGCTGGCGAAGATGGATAAAAAAGTGGTGGTGAATGCGCTTAAAAATGATCTGAGGTTGGTGCTATTGAAACCTGACCTGGCCAATGCGAAAATGCAGAAGGACACAAAATATACTTATGTAACCACCCGCGATAAAAGCGGCAATGACCATTATATTACCGAGAATTGCAAAAAATTGGTGCGGATAGAAAAGGCATCGAAACGGAAGCCTGTGGTGGTAGTACAGATGCTTGATTACTTAAATGGAGTGCCAGATAGTATAGATGTGCAGCACAAGAATTTTAAATTTCACATAGCACTGAAGCGGGTGGAACGGTAAAAATGTGCTACATTAATATTGGAATTACGAAGCAAAAATTAAGTGCAGGAACAGAACAAAATATACCATCAAGCCTTTGAACAACACAATGCCTGTGTGATAGTGCCTACCTATAATAATGTGGGGACGCTTCAAGCTGTGCTTACATCGATATTGGAATATACGGACAGGGTGATAGTGGTGAATGATGGGTCGACAGATAACACCCGCTTTATACTAGAGCTGTTCCCTGATGTAGAACAGGTGAGCTACCCTAAAAACAAGGGTAAGGGCAAGGCGCTACGTATAGGGTTTAAGCATGCCATAAAGAAGGGGTATGATTATGCCATTACTATAGATTCTGACGGGCAGCATTTTGCGAGTGATATACCACTCTTCCTTGAAAAGCTGGAGACGGAGAAGAAGGCAATTATAATAGGTGCGCGTAACCTGCATATGGAGCACATGCCGGGTAAGAATACGTTTGCCAATAAATTCTCTAACTTCTGGTTTTATGCGGAGACAGGGATAAAGGCGCCGGATACACAGTCGGGGTATAGGCTGTACCCGCTATACCTAATGAAGAAGATGTGGTTTTTCGGGACCAAGTATGAGTTTGAGGTGGAGGTACTGGTACGGTGTGCGTGGAGGAAGATAGGCATCAGGTGGATTCCGGTGCATGTGTACTACCCTCCCCCGGAGGAACGAGTATCGCACTTCAGGCCGGGGCCTGATTTCTCGCGCATCAGCGTATTGAATACTATATTGGTGCTTATTGCATTTCTGTATATAAAGCCGAGAGATTTTATCATACACATATCCCAGATAAAAAACCTGAAAGAGGTACTAAGGCAAAACTTATACAATAAGGAGGAATCTACGCAGAAAAAGGCTTTATCAATAGGGTTTGGGGTATTTATGGGTATTATACCTATCTGGGGCTTCCAGATGGCAGTGGCGTTGCTGCTGGCAACTCTTTTCAAACTCAATAAGGCGCTGACGCTTTTAGCATCTAATATCAGCATACCACCTATGATACCGGTGTTGGTCTTTCTGAGCTTTCAGCTTGGAAAGTTGTGGATGCGTGGCCATACTGTTAACCTGATCTTCAACAGGCATATCACTACAGATGCTATAAAACTGAATATTATGCAGTATGTGGCCGGGAGTGTTACCCTGGCCATTGTGGCTGGCGTGCTTGCCTACATCATTACCTTAGCGATATTGCAGTTTTATACTACACTGAGAGGCGATGCTGAATAGTTAGATGGCTGCAAGAAAATGACTTATATTAGTGCCGTTTGGATTGAATTAAGGATATGGAGCGTTTTTTTATTGCCATTTACAATTATTTTGAAAAGCATAGAGGGGTTATGTGGTTTGCCGCCCTACTCTCTTTTGTGCTTGTCGGGTTTCTTGCTTCACGCATAAAACTGGAGGAGGACATTACCCGCATATTGCCTCATGAGAAAAGACTGGATAAGCTGCAGCAGGTATTCCAGGATTCCAGATTTAATGAAAAGCTTTCGCTGACCTTTACCCAAAAAGACAGTACTAAGGAAGCACAGCCGGACCAACTTACTGCTTATGCAGGAGCCTTTACTGAAATTGCTACAACCCGATTAGCGCCATATATAAAAAGCGTACAAGGGACAAACGACAGCACCGCAGGCAACCTGATGCAGGCGATACAGGCAGACCTGCCTATATTTTTGACTGAACAGGATTATAAAGCAATAGATTCGCTCTTAACACCAGAGAAATTACAGCAGCAACTTACTTACGACTATAATACACTGATCTCACCCGCCGGACTGGTGCTGAAGAAGACGATACAAACTGACCCCGTAGGTATATCGTGGATAGGTATAAAGAAGTTGCAACGGCTGCAATATGATGAGCAGTTTGACCTGTATGATGGTTATATAATGACCAAGGACCATAGGAACCTGCTGCTATTTGTGACGCCTGCAAACCTGGCTAATGCTACGGGAAAGAATGGGGCATTCTTTAAGGAACTGGACCTGGTACTGGATAGCCTCAATAAGCAGTTTCCGGGTATTGATGCTTCTTATTTCGGTTCGGCTGCGGTGACGGTGGGCAATGCGCAGCAATTAGCAAAAGACACTATGCTGACGCAGGGAATAACCTTGGTCATCCTTATCGTTTTTATTGGTTTCTATTTCAGGAAGAAGCGGGCGCCGCTGCTTATTATGCTGCCAGTGGTATTTGGTGGGTTGTTTTCGCTGGCGCTGGTGTACCTGATCAAGGGAAATATTTCGGTTGTGGCGCTGGCTACGGGGTCTATAGTTCTGGGAATTGCGGTGAACTATTCGCTGCATATATTTAACCATCACCGGCATATACCTGATATGCGAGCGGTGATAGCTGATGTGGCGTCGCCTATGACTATTGGCAGCTTTACGACCATCGGCGGTTTTTTATGCCTGATGCTGATACCGTCTCCCCTGCTTAATGATATCGGGTTGTTTGCTGCGCTAAGCCTTGTGGGCGCTACACTGTTTTCGCTCATTTTCCTGCCGCATTGGATAGTGGGCGGCAACCAGGTAAAAAGGGCTGAGGAGCAACATGAACATAGCCATAGCTGGATAGATAAGCTATCTGAGTATAAGCCAGAACGTAACAAATATTTGGTGGCAGGGATATTTGTAATGACCATTGTTTTCCTGTTCACGGCAAAGAATGTTGGCTTTGAGAACGACATGCTGCGGATGAACTACATGAGCCCGAAGCTGCATGACGCTGAAGCGAAGTTCAACAAGATAAATGCTTATACGGCACAGTCGGTATACATAGTCTCGGAAGGTAATAACCTGGAAGAAGCGCTGGAAAATAATGAGCGTGCAGTGCCTGCTTTACAGCAATTGCAGCGGCAGGGGATCATTAAGAAAATGGCTGGTGTAAGCGACCTGCTGCTGTCGGCCAAAGAGCAACAGACACGCATAGACCGGTGGAATAATTACTGGACGCCAGAAAAGAGACAGCAATTGCTGGCGACATTACGTGCAGATGGTGCGGCTTATCATTTTAGCTCATCGGCATTTGACCAGTTTGACCAATTACTACAG
>JABDHF010000031.1 GCA_013285595.1 Bacteroidota bacterium | reverse complement strand
AATCGAAATCAACCTGGAAAGATCCGCACGCAGTCACATTCAATGGAGTATTATAATAAACCTGGCCACTTTGATTGCCCAAATTCGGTGTCAGCCGTATTTCGCTATCTACCGCGCTGGCATTACCGCCTATTATCCACCCGGTAGTTACTATCGGGTATCCGCTTAGCGATGCGACTATTTGTGAAAAAACTTTGCCTGGGAAAACAGCAAGTAAAAGAGCGAGAAATAAAAGTACTTTTTTCATTTGGAGAAGGATTAAATAGGAGTTTATGATATTTTAAAGTTACGTAAAAAAATAGATACAATGTGTTTTAGGTACATCAGTTCATTAGACAGTTAAATTCTATAAACAGATGGGTAATAAACGACCCTTCCCTCCAATTCGCATAAATAAATTACCATTTATTACCTCCCTCAAAAATAATCATGTTTTCATAACATTTATTTCATTTTACCTTAAATACGTCAAAAATTTATATCCTTAATTACTCATTAACATAGCTCGATTTATTTTTTTATTTTGTTGTTTATATATTTTCATTACTTTAGGCTTACTCTAAAAAAAATATTTATGAGGCTCAATAAAAAACTACTCCTTGTTACATCGCTATGCGGTGGCATGTTTTTCGCACAAAGCTTTGCTGCAAAGCCAAAGGACGACGACAAGCCCACTAACCTGAAAATACTGCCTAAAAATATCTCTGAGAAAGAGCTTCACAACATCATGAGGAACTTTTCTATGTCGCTGGGGGTACGTTGCAATTTCTGCCATGTAGCACAGCAGGTACCAGGACAGGAGCGTCCGCAAATGGATTTCGCATCGGACGCGAAATCAGAAAAAATAATCGCAAGGAAAATGATGCAGATGACGGCGGCGATCAATGAAAACTATATAGGTAAAATGATAGGCGGCGATCATACACTGGAATCAATAACGTGCGTTACCTGCCACATGGGTAAAACAACACCAATCGTGTCTACCGATTCGCTGACAAAGCAATAATTTACCGGCTCAATATTTTTGCAAACCTGCTGACATCTGCTGCCGGTAGTATAGGCAATTGGTGTACAAGATGCTCCGCAAGCTGATGTGCAAAGTAAGGCGCTATAGATACACCCTTTCCGCCCATACCGTTAAGTATGCCTACTGCGCTATGCACAGGGTGTATACCCACAAATGGTTTACGTTCCATATTAGCTGGCCGCAGGCTTACCAGGTGGTCAACCACCGTATAAGGAAGCTTTAGCCAATAATCAAGTTGCTCTTCAGTCTTCTTTCTGAATGATGGAGTTGGCAGCAGGTCAGTATATTTCCAGTCGTGCGCAGCGCCAACCCAAAACAGCCCGTCACGCCACGGCACTATACTGATACCTTGTTTAAAAATGAGATCGCGGGGCAGGCCAGGTATAGATACGATCAGTGCCTCACCCTTATCCTTTGACCACGGCAGCATGTTGAAATAAGGATTATCAGCCGCCGCTGCTCCTTCGCAGCAAATGATCTTCTTAGCCCTTATATCCTTATAAACAACGCTATCGTTCGTCACTTCACAATCCTTCCATAAAAAAGTCTCTTCAAGCAGTGCGCCCTCTTTTCTCAATCCTTGCCGCCACGCATCAACAAACGCCCCTATCTCCACCAGCAAACATGGTGCAATAGACCATGCACCATAGTTGAACCTGAAATATTTGCTCCTATTTTCGTTACCGGCAACCGCATGCAAATATTCTCTTTCCTCTTCGAGCTTCTCTTTGAAGATCGCCTCAGCCTCTCGCGATACAGGAAAATCAAGCAAAAAAGTTTCCTGCAAAATCTGTATACCCAGCTCCTTTTCTATTTCCCTGTAAGTGCTTAGCGCAAATGGCAACAGCGTTTCTATCATCCACGAGCGCACCAGCCGCATACCGGTTATAGGGTTTACAATACCACCCGCTACCCTGCTGGCCGAAGTCGTATTCAACTCATCTATCACCAGCACACGTTTGCCTGCTTTCAACAAATTCCTGCTCAGCAACGATCCACTAATACCCTGCCCTACAATTATGCAGTCAATATCCATCCTGCAAAGAAAGTTAATTATTCTTCAGATGTGCCACACCTCAAAGGTGTGGCACATCTATTCATCTATTATAGCGACACACCTTAGCCCATTAACCTATCACCCCCCATTAATCTATGAATCCTATCTTTGCGCCATGCAACTCAAACCGATAAAAGAAATACTTTCCCTTTTCAATATAGAAGAGCTTAACGAAATGCAGCAGCAGGCATACCAGGCTATAACACAAAAGAAAGACGTGTTGCTGCTCTCACCTACCGGCTCCGGTAAAACACTGGGATTTCTGCTGCCTATATTGCAAGGCATGAAAGCCACGATCAAAACACCACAGTGCATCATTATAGTTCCATCTCGCGAGCTCGCATTGCAAACGGAGCAGGTGTGGAAGAAAATGGCAACAGGGTATAAAGCAAATGCCCTTTATGGTGGTCACCTGGTAGAAACAGAACTTAATAATCTCACCGTGCCCCCGGCGCTGATCATAGGCACACCGGGCCGCATTATGGACCATATAGTACGTGGCAGCTTTGCAATAGAAAATATCAATACGCTCGTACTTGATGAGTTTGATAAGTCGCTGGCATTAGGCTTTGAAGAGGAAATGTCGTTTATCATCGGCAAGCTATCTAAGGTGCGTAAGCGCATACTGGTATCGGCAACCGCTGCCCCGGAGATACCGGCTTTCACTGGCGTAAATCAGCCAACGATACTTGACTTCATTACCGAAACTACAGCGGGAGATGCGCTTAAAATGGCACGGGTAATATCACCTGAAAAAGATAAGGTAGAAACGCTGTTCCAACTCCTTTGTTATATCGGCGCAGAGTCTACTCTGATATTCTGCAACCATCGCGAAGCTGTGGAGCGAACCAGCACACTGCTCACGGAGCGAGGCATTGAGAATGCCTTTTTCCACGGCGGGCTGGAACAGGAAGAGCGCGAGCAAACACTCACACGATTCCGCAATGGCAGTGTATATTTCCTGGTAGCTACCGATCTTGCAGCACGCGGCCTCGATATTCCATCAGTAAGGCACATCGTGCATTACCACCTGCCATCCACCCAGGAAGAATTTGTACACCGCAACGGGCGCACAGCCCGTATGAATGCTACGGGCACAGCTTACCTGCTCATGCACAGCCAGGAGCCTCTTCCATCATGGCTACCCGAAGCGCCGCCGGAACTAATGCTCACTGGCGATAGCCCTATACCTCATACACCACTATGGACAACCATCTACATCAGCGGCGGTAAAAAAGATAAGCTGAACAAAACCGATATAGTAGGCTTCTTCTCTAAAGTAGGGAAGCTGGAAAAAGATGAGCTAGGCATGATAGAAGTGAAAGACCACACCTCCTTTGCCGCAGTAAAAAAGACAAAAGTAAAGGCGCTGCTGCAAGCCACGCAACAAGAAAAAATGAAAGGAAAAAAATACAAGATCGCCGTGGCGAAATAAATGAACTTATATAAGATTAAGCTGCCCGAAAATCTTTATTTCGCTCTATAAAAAGATCGTAGTATACCTGCACCCGCAACCAGTATTCTGCAGGAATATCTAATAGCTTTTCAAGCTTTAACGCTATAGCTGCATTTACATGGAGCCTCCCGTGTAATAACTCACTGAGATGGCCTGGCCTGATACCAAGTTCCGCTGCGAAAGCTGACTTCCTGATATCCCTTGCCTGTATCTCAATATCCAGCACTTCTCCCGGATGCAGCGATACATCGGTAAATATTTCTTTCCCTTTGCTGTTTAAAACTTTATATTCTGGCATAAAACCCTTTACTGGTGGGGAAATTTTATAGTACCGCCGCTATCCGTGTGGTAGCTATCTGCAATGCAAGGTCCCTGATCATTGGGAATATTACCTTGTATACTCTTTTCTTACACTCTACCACATCAGCCTCCTGCATAGCCATTATGTAAACAAGCGATTCTGGAATATCTAGTATCCGGCATATTTTGGTTACCGTATCAGGACTTGGGTTACACGTGCCTGACTCTATCCGCGACAAGTTAGACTGGGAGATATAACAGCGAGTGCCTAGCTCTTTCTGAGAAATACATAACCCCTCCCTTATGCTTCTTATTGCTGCACCTATGTTCATAACCGGCTTATTGATTTGTTAAAACTATAGAGGCAAAAAATATGCCAGATTTCACCTGCTACGGCACAAACCGCCTGGCGGGATCCGCTTTTATAGGTTAATGGCCAGAAATGAAACTGAGAGTTAAAAATTAGCTTTGCCATTTGCGTTTAAGCTTTGCAAAGGGAAAACATTTTTTAGCCCAGGCCATTCATCATCTATAATGCTATACATAGCTGTGTTTCTAAAAGCTCCATTTGCCCTTATGCGCTCTTTACGGAGTGTGCCCTCATACGTAGCACCCAGCCTTAGTATCGCTGCCCGGCTCCTATGATTGTTTTCATCGGTCTGCAATTGCACGCGCACGGCTTTCAGCGTTTCGAAACAATAGGTTAACAGCAATAATTTGCACTCACGGTTATAGCCGGTTCGCCAGTAGGCAGGGTCATACCACGTCCAGCCTATCTCCAGCTTTCTGTGCTCGGGAAATATATTATGAAAGAGTGTGCAGCCAATGATCTTATCTTTTTTCCTGTCTATTACGGCAAAGGGATATTGCTCGCCGGTAGCACGTTTTAATATAGCGCTTTTAAGGTGCTGCGTAAGGCGGGCTTCATCAGCCCCGTTAATGGAAATATGCTCCCATATCCTTTCATCTTTGCCTACCGCTATAAGCTCAGGGATGTGTGCATTCTCCAGCGGCACCAGCTTTACATTTTCGCCCGTTAATGCCACCGGGTGTTGTATCCAGTTCATCCTGCAATATAGGTATTATCAGTATTGAGCATCTTAAACCAATAGTGATTTAACTATTTCAATTAACGCAGATATGCCACACTTCAAAAGTGTGGCATATCTAAATATCTACCTGCGACCAATCAACTACTGCTTCACCACCTTTATTACCTGGCTGAAGGATGGATCATTTCGCTGAGTAAGGCTTACTATATATATGCCCGGGTTCACGTCGCGACCAAGGTCTATACGTTGGGTGGCTCCGTTGGCTGTAAAATCTCCGGTATAAAGTTTAGAGCCTATTATGCTGTATACAGTTACCTGGTAATCTGTACCAATTTCAAAGGTACCGGTTAATTGCAGCTCGTTATTAAGCATGTAGCCTGTATATGTCAATTGCGACGTTTTAACAGCTTGCACTGCCAGCGGGCTGGCCAGGTACATGGCTTTATAAGTATTGCCGGAAAGATTATTCATGGAATCGAGCTCCAGCAATGGTGCATGATGGCTAGTATCAAACCACTGGTAAGTCACATTGGTAAAGCTGACCGTAGCAGAGCTGACGGTATCTGTCTCCTGGCGTAGCTTTTTTATAAGCAATACATTATTAAAAGTGCCACTGGGCAGCTTTAGCGTGCCCCACGCATTGCTACTTATCGTCATAGTGCCATTGCCGGTGGTTGCCGGCGTTGTAGCGGCTATCTTATAGCTATCAAGATAATATCCAAGGTAAATAAACGGCCGCTTTGCACCATCAAAATAAGTATAGGTGACGGTATTGTGCGTATTGTGATCGGTAATGGCGTTTATATAAGAGTCAGTGTTGTTCTCTGCCATATACTCCATATCTCCATTTGGCAATGTCACTACCAGGTTAGAAGTGTTAAAAGTGCCAGTGGTATTAGCTGCAATAGTGGTGGTAGAGGTACCGCCATTAGCGCTTACAGCCGAAAAATCCCATACCACGTTTGCACCGGGCGCGCCAGCATTTATAGCTGAGGCGTCTACATTCAGCATATTGATCACGTCACCTATTTCATAATATTCATTGTAGTTGATCGTAGGCTGTGCCGATAAAACTTTTGGTAAGACCGTAACTGAGAGTAAGAAAATAATCATCGTTTTCATAGAGATCTGTGTTTAGTTATCAGCATGGCTATACAAATCCGTGCCATTACCAGGCGGCAAAAGATAAAATACCCCTAAAAGGAGTAGAATCAAATTAACTTATCAGCCTATCACCTTATCAACCTGTCAACTAATCAATCAATCCTCCTACTTTTGCAACTTCATGGGCACTAAGAACTTATTGTATTATATATTCTCGGTCGTACGCATATTGTTATATCCGTTTGCAATTATTTATGGGGCGCTGGTGTGGCTGCGCAACCGCATGTACGATGCTAAATTCTTCACTTCCATAGAGTTTAGTGTACCTGTGATCACTGTGGGCAACCTTTCCACAGGTGGTACGGGAAAAACCCCGCATGTGGAGTACCTCATCCGCCTGCTGCAATACCAGTATACGGTGGCCACCATGAGCCGCGGCTATAAGCGCCACACACAGGGCTTTCTTATCGCAGATGCCCAGACCAACGCCCTGCGTATAGGGGACGAGCCCATGCAATACCACATGAAATACCCCGAGCTGGTAGTAAGTGTGGCCGAAGAACGGATGATAGGCATACCCGCCCTGCTGCAGCGCCGCCCCGATATAGATGTGATACTACTGGATGATGCCTATCAGCACCGCTCTGTAAAAGCGGGCCTTACTATCCTCATAACCGATTATTCCCGGCCATTCTACTCGGACCATATATTACCCTTTGGCAGCCTGCGCGAGAGCCGTAACGCCTACAAACGAGCCAACGTGGTCATAGTATCTAAATGCCCACTGGACCTTACTGCAGCACAGGCAAAAGCAATAGAACAAAAGATAACCCCTCAGCCTCACCAGCAGGTGTTCTTTACTGGCATACACTACGACAGGCCTTACAACCTCATTACCGGCGAAGAGGTAAGCCTGGCAGGCAAAAGTATAATACTGGTATGCGGCATAGCACGCCCTGAGCCGCTGGTCACCTACCTGCAGCAAACTGCAGCAGATGTGCATACCCTCACCTACCAGGATCACCACTACTTTGTTTCGTCAGACCTGGAAGAAATGAAAGCTGCCTACGAAAACCGCCAGGCCGATAATAAGATAATAGTAACCACCGAAAAAGACGCGGCGCGCCTGTACCTGCACATCAATAAGCTAGCGGAGTGGAATATACCGATAGTGGTAGTACCCATAGCCGTCGCAGTACTATTTAATAAGTCGTTGGAATTTAATGCTACAGTACTGAGATATGTGGAAAGAGCAGTGACTGAGAATAATGAACTGTTTGGCGGCGGGAGCCAACAGATTGACTTGCCAACCTATTAAAGTTTGTATATTTACAATAGATAATTGAGGATCATGCCATCTACCCTGAATAAGGATATCATTCTGCAAACAATTGCAACCCACAAAAAGCAATTAGTTGATTATGGCGTTATGAAAATAGGGCTTTTTGGCTCATTTGTTTCAAACCAGGCTAATGATAACAGCGACATAGATCTTTTGGTGGATATAGTAAAAGAAAAAAAAACCTTCCAGAACTTTATGACACTCAACTATTACCTGGAAGATCTGTTCGACCGCAAAGTAGACCTGGTCACACTGCAATCCTTAAGCCCACATATCGGCCCGCACATTTTGAAATCCGTAGAGTATGTTTCCATCGCAGGCTGAGTTTTTGCGCCACATACTTGATGAGTGCGGGTATTTGCGCCAGGAAGCCAACACAAACACTTTTGAAGAATTCCAGCATAACGAACGGCTGATAAGAGCAGTATGCCGTAGTATCGAAATTATAGGAGAAGCATGCGGCAAGATCCATCCAGATATTAAAGCTGCATATCCATTAGTAGAATGGAGAACAATGGGCGATATGCGAAATAAGATAATCCACTTTTACTTCGGCATAGACTATGATGTAGTATGGGATACTGTTAAAACTGATATTCCTGTTCTTGAGCAAAACATCAATATCATCTTAGCGCAATTAGATAACCAATAACCTCTTCGTACCAAAATACACCTCCTTTTTTACAAAAAAAGAGACCACCCAAATGAGCGGTCTCTCTATACTTTAATGCTTTAACTTTTAACTTAGAAATACTATTCTTCCTCGTCAAACTGCAGTACGTCCTTATTAGCCATCAGCAGCTCGAACTCTTCTTTAGAACCTACGATCAGGTCTTCGAATTCGCGCATACCGGTACCGGCTGGGATGAGGTTACCTGTGATAACGTTCTCCTTCAGACCAAGCAGCATGTCTGACTTACCGTTGATAGCAGCCTGAGACAGTACCTTTGTTGTTTCCTGGAACGACGCGGCTGATATCCAGCTTTGTGTACCCAGCGAAGCCTTGGTGATACCCAGCAGCATAGGTGAAGAGGTGGCAGGGTTAGCATCGCGGTATTCTACGAGCTTCTTGTCTGCACGGCGCAGGCCGCTGTTCTCTTCGCGTATTTCGCGGATGGTAACGATCTGGCCAGGGTGCATCTTGTCCGATGCGCCTGCTTCCGTTACTACCTTCTTATCAAATATCCAGTCGTTCTCGTCCTGGAACTCGAATTTATCAACAGTATCTTCTTCCAGGAACTTGGTATCTCCCGGATCTACGATGTTCACCTTGCGCATCATCTGGCGCACGATCACTTCAATGTGCTTGTCGTTGATCTTCACACCCTGTAATCGATATACTTCCTGTATCTCGTTTACCAGGTATTCCTGCACCGCAAATGGCCCCTTGATAGACAGGATATCGCTTGGTGTGGTAGCGCCGTCAGACAGCGATGTACCGGCCTTTACGAAGTCACCATCCTGCACCATGATGTGGCGGGTAAGTGGCACCAGGTATTTCTTCACCATGCCCTCACGTGATTCCACGATGATCTCGCGGTTACCACGCTTCACATTACCAAAGCCTACTACACCGTCTATTTCAGCAACAACGGCAGGGTTGCTTGGGTTACGTGCTTCAAACAGCTCCGTTACCCTCGGCAGACCACCCGTAATGTCTCGGCTACGGCCCATCACACGTGGTATTTTCACGAGTACTTGTCCGTTCATTACCTTGTCATCAGGGCTTACTGCAATGTGCGACCCTACAGGAAGGTTGTACATCTTTTGCTCCTTATCGCCGTCTATGTAGATAGATGGTATCTTGGTCTTGTCTTTTGTTTCAATAACCACTTTCTCGCGGTGGCCTGTTTGTTCGTCAGCCTCTTCACGATAAGTGATACCTTCTATGATCGCATCGAAACGTACTGTTCCGCTGATCTCAGATATGATCACGGCGTTAAACGGATCCCATGTGCAGATCACATCGCCCTTCACCACTTTCTTACCATTAGCCACTCTCAGCAGCGAACCGTAAGGAATGTTGTTAGTGATCATCAGGCGGTCGTTAGCCATGTCTACAATACGCACCTCACCAGTACGGCCTATTACTATGGTCTGGTCTTCGCCTTCTGCATCTTTGTACTTGGTAGTACGCAGACCATCGAACTGGATAGTACCATCGAAACGGGCTACCAATTGAGATTCAATAGCTGACGAGCCCGCAACACCACCCACGTGGAACGTGCGCAGGGTAAGCTGTGTACCCGGCTCACCGATAGACTGTGCAGCTATAATGCCTACTGCATCACCCTTCTGCGTCATGTAGCCTGTTGCCAGATTCTTACCGTAGCATTTAGCACATACTCCCCTGCGGCTTTCGCAGGTAAGTACTGAGCGTATTTCTACAGTGTCTATAGCGCTGTCTTCTATAAGCTTAGCTATGTCTTCTGTTATTTCTTCACCGGCAGTAGCTACCAGCTTTTCACTGATCGGGTCATATACATTATGCAGTGATGTACGGCCAAGTATACGATCGTACAGTGGCTCTACTATTTCTTCATTGTCCTTAAGAGCCGATGTTGCTATACCACGCAGGGTACCGCAATCTTCGCCTGTTATCACCACATCCTGCGCCACGTCTACCAGACGGCGGGTCAGGTAACCGGCATCTGCCGTTTTAAGGGCCGTATCCGCCAGACCTTTACGCGCACCGTGCGTAGAGATGAAGTACTCCAATACGCTCAATCCTACCTTAAAGTTAGAAAGGATCGGGTTTTCAATGATTTCCGAGCCAGAAGATCCGCTACGCCGGGGTTTAGCCATCAGACCTCTGAGGCCTGCCAACTGCTTAACCTGCTGTTTAGAACCACGCGCACCGGAATCAAGCATCATGTACACAGAGTTGAAGCCCTGCTTGTCTGCTGCCATTTCACGTATCAGCGTTTCTGTTACACGGGTATCTACACGAGACCATACATCGATCACCTGGTTATAGCGCTCGTTGTTCGTAATAAGACCCATGTTGTAGTTTGCCCATATTTCATCCACTTCCAACTGTGCAGCATCTACCAGTTGTTCTTTAACATCAGGTACGGTAAGGTCCTTAATGTTGAACGACAACCCACCACGGAACGCCGTACGGAAACCAAGTGTTTTGATATCATCGAGGAATGCAACGGTTTTAGGAATGTTGGTATTCTTCAATATCTGGCCAATGATCTCGCGGAGCGATTTCTTGGTAAGCAACGCATTCACAAAACCATTTTCTTTAGGCACAAACTGGTTGAATAATACGCGGCCTACAGTTGTATCTATAAGCTTGGTCACTATTTCGCCATCGGCCTCACGCACGCTTGCACGTACCTTTATCCAGGCATGCAGGTCGGCACGGCCCTCGTTGTGGGCTATGATCACTTCTTCCTGGCTGTAGTATGCTTTATTTTCACCCTTTACTATTTCAGTATCGGTCGATTTCTTTCCTTTAGAGATGTAGTACAGTCCAAGTACCATGTCCTGTGAAGGCAGGGTAATAGGCGTACCGTTCTGTGGGTTAAGGATGTTGTGCGACGCCAGCATCAGCAATTGCGCTTCTGTAATAGCGGCATTGCTCAGTGGCACGTGTACCGCCATCTGGTCACCATCGAAGTCGGCGTTGAACGCTGAACATACGAGTGGGTGCAGTTGTATCGCCTTACCTTCTATCAGTTTTGGCTGGAAGGCCTGGATAGACAAACGGTGAAGCGTTGGGGCGCGGTTAAGCATGATAGGATGGCCTTTCAGTACATTCTCAAGAATGTCCCAAACCACCGCTTCCTTACGCTCCACGAGTTTCTTCGCGCTCTTTACAGTCTTTACTATACCCCTTTCAATAAGCTTACGGATAATGAACGGTTTGAAGAGCTCAGCCGCCATATCTTTTGGCAGGCCGCACTCATGCAGTTTCATTTCAGGGCCTACCACGATAACCGAACGGCCAGAGTAGTCAACGCGTTTACCAAGAAGGTTCTGGCGGAAACGGCCTTGCTTGCCTTTCAGTACGTCCGACAATGACTTCAGCGCACGGCCACCTTCCGCTTTCACGGCGTTAGACTTACGGCTGTTGTCAAACAGAGAATCCACGGCTTCCTGCAGCATACGTTTTTCATTACGTAAGATCACTTCAGGAGCTTTGATCTCTATAAGGCGTTTCAGACGGTTGTTACGGATAATAACACGGCGATAAAGATCGTTAAGATCTGACGACGCGAAACGGCCGCCATCCAGCGGAACCAACGGGCGCAGTTCAGGCGGTATTACCGGTATGTACTGCATTACCATCCATTCCAGGCGGTTTTCTATACGTGTATTTGCATCGCGGAAAGCTTCTACCACGCTCAGGCGTTTCAGGGCTTCCTGCTTCCTTTGCTGAGAAGTTTCATTTGCAGCAGCGTTACGCAGGTCGTAAGACAGTTTATCAAGGTCTATACGTGCCAGCAACATCTGCACCGATTCAGCGCCCATCTTGCCGATGAACTTGTTCGGGTCTTCATCAGGCAGCATTTGGTTTTCCCGTGGTAATGCGTCAAGTATTTCCAGGTACTCATCTTCTGTAAGCAGCTGCTGATGCGTATTTTCAGAATCTTTCAGGTTCAGCTTAGTACGGATCATGTCGTCTGCTTCACCAGCATTTACTACTACATAACGCTCATAGTAAACAATGCTTTCCATTTTCTTAGAGCTTACACCCAGCAGATAACCTATTTTATTAGGCAGGCTTTTGAAGTACCAAATGTGTACGATAGGCACCACCAGCTTGATGTGGCCCAGGCGCTCACGGCGTACTTTCTTTTCAGTTACTTCCACACCGCAGCGGTCGCACACGATGCCTTTGTAACGGATACGTTTGTACTTGCCGCAATAACATTCGTAATCCTTTACAGGGCCGAATATTTTTTCGCAAAACAAACCGTCACGCTCAGGCTTGTAAGTACGATAGTTAATGGTTTCAGGCTTAAGCACTTCTCCGTAAGAGCGATCAAGGATCGCATCAGGAGACGCAAGGCTTATGGTAATTTTACCAAATCCAGGCCTGGGACGATTATCTTTCTTTATTGCCATAGTTTTTTGTTTTTGTATTAATGCCACATAGAATGCGGCGTTGTGATTAATGCATAAGGTAGAGACGCAATGCTTTGCGTCTCTACGCTACGCCACACTATTCAAATTTCAATTCAAGACCGAGACCACGTAACTCATTCACCAATACATTGAATGATTCCGGGATACCTGCCTTAGGTACGTTATCACCCTTAACGATCGCTTCGTAAGTCTTCGCACGGCCTACTATATCATCCGATTTCAATGTCAACAGTTCCTGTAGGATGTTCGATGCGCCATATGCCTCAAGCGCCCAAACTTCCATTTCACCAAAACGCTGTCCGCCGAACTGTGCTTTACCGCCCAGTGGCTGCTGCGTGATGAGACTATAAGGCCCTATCGAACGTGCGTGCATCTTATCGTCAACCATGTGATGCAGCTTGATGATATAGATGATACCCACGGTTGCTTTCTGGTGGAAACGTTCTCCTGTTTCACCGTCATACAGGTAAGTATGCCCAAAGTCCGGTAATTCAGCCTTAACTATCAGGTCTTCTATTTCTTCTACAGTAGCTCCGTCAAAGATCGGGGTAGCATAGCGCTCTCCCAGCTTCTCTCCGGCCCAGCCAAGGATAGTTTCATAGATCTGTCCCAGGTTCATACGTGATGGTACGCCCAGTGGGTTCAGTACCACGTCTACCGGTGTACCGTCTTCCAGGAAAGGCATATCTTCTTCGCGCACTATCCTTGCTACAATACCCTTGTTACCGTGGCGTCCCGCCATTTTATCACCCACCTTCAGCTTACGCTTGCTAGCGAGGTAAACTTTAGCCAGTTTCAGTACGCCCGCCGGTAATTCATCACCTATGCTCAGGTTGAATTTCTCACGTTTGTAGCGGCCCAGTTCTTCGTTGAACTTAATATTATAGTTATGCAGCAGTTGGTTGATCAGGTCGTCAGTTTCCTTATCGCCTGTCCAGCCAAGTGGGTTCACGTTCTGGTAGTCAATACCGCCCAGGGTCTTCGAGTTGAACTTTCCGCCCTTGGTCAATACTGTTTCACCGAAGTTGTTAGTAATACCTGCCGACGATTTGTCTTTCAGCAATACCTGCAGCTTTTCAAACAGGAAGTTCTTTACATCTTCCAGGTTCTTTTCGTGAACTTTTTCTATCTTCTCAAGTGCCGATTTCTCACGCACCTTAGAGTTCTTATCTTTCTTCGCACGCTGGAACAGCTGCTTGGAGATAACGATACCTTCAGTACCGCTTGGCGCTTTCAGCGATGCATCTTTAGCATCACCTGCTTTATCACCAAATATCGCACGCAGCAGTTTTTCTTCAGGCGTAGGGTCAGTTTCTCCCTTAGGGGTTATCTTACCTATAAGTATATCGCCCTCGCCTACATGCGCACCTATACGTATGATACCATGCTCATCCAGGTCCTTGGTAGCATCTTCTGATACGTTAGGAATATCTGCTGTCAGTTCTTCTTCACCCAGCTTGGTATCACGCACTTCCAGCTCATACTCATCTATATGCACAGATGTAAACCAGTCGTCGCGTACTACTTTCTCATTGATCACTATCGCATCCTCAAAGTTGTAGCCCTTCCATGGCATGAACGCCACTTTCAGGTTACGGCCCAGCGCCAGCTCACCATTCTGTGTTGCATAACCTTCAGTAAGGAAGTCGCCTGTCTTTACTTTTTGGCCTTTGCGCACAGCAGGGCGAAGCGTCATGCTGGTACTTTGGTTGGTCTTTTTATACTTAGTAAGCGTGTATACTTTCAGGTCGTCTTCAAACGATACAAGGCGCTCTTTTTCACCACGGTCATAGCGCACATGGATATGGTCTGCATCCACATATTCTACTACCCCGTTGCCTTCTGCATGTATCTGTATACGCGCGTCGCGTGCAGCCTTAGCTTCCAGCCCGGTACCTACTATCGGCACCTGCGGAATGATCAGCGGCACAGCCTGGCGTTGCATGTTCGATCCCATCAGCGCACGGTTGGCATCATCATGCTCCAGGAAGGGGATCAGCGATGCGCTGAGGCCCACGATCTGGTTAGGAGCCACGTCCATGAACTCTACTTCTTCCCTGTCAAGGATCGGGAAGTCACCTGTCTGGCGCGATTTGATCTTCTCTTCCAGGAAGTTACCCTTATCATCCATCGGCACGTTTGCCTGTGCGATCTTTGCAAGGTCCTCTTCTTCTGCACTCAGGAAGCGGTAGTTCTTCAGATCAACTTTGCCTTCCTTTACTTTATGGTATGGCGTTTCTATAAAGCCCATATCATTGATCTGCGCGTGAACGCACAGCGTAGATATAAGACCGATGTTTGGTCCTTCCGGTGTTTCGATAGTACAAAGGCGGCCGTAGTGGCTGTAGTGTACGTCCCTCACCTCAAAGCCTGCGCGCTCCCTGCTCAAACCGCCGGGGCCTAACGCTGAGATACGACGCTTGTGCGTGATCTCGGATAACGGGTTGGTCTGGTCGAGGAACTGCGATAACTGTGAAGTACCAAAGAACGAATTGATAACAGATGAAAGTGTACGCGCATTGATAAGGTCGATAGGCGTAAATACTTCATTGTCACGCACATTCATTCGCTCACGTATAGTACGCGCCATACGTGCAAGGCCTACGCCGAACTGTGCGAACAATTGCTCACCCACAGTACGTACACGACGGTTGCTCAGGTGATCAATGTCATCTATTTCCGCTTTACCATTGGTAAGGCGCACCAGGTACTTTATGATAGATATGATATCTTCCTTACTCAGTACTTTAGTGGTTAGGTTAATATCAAGCCCTAACTTACGGTTGATCTTATAACGGCCTACTTCGCCCAGGTCATAACGCTTGTCACTGAAGAACAGTTTTTCAATGATACCACGCGCTGTTTCATCATCCGGTGCATCAGATCCGCGAAGCTGGCGGTAGATGTGCTGCACAGCCTCGAGCTCTGAGTTTGAAGTATCCTTATTTAAGGTATTGTAGATGATAGAGAAATCTCCGCTCACCTCTTCTTTCTGCAGGAATACGGTTTTGATGCCCATTTCCTGTATCATAGCAGCGTTGTCTTCGTCCAGCACGCTATCGCGGTCCAGTACTATTTCATTACGCTCTATTGTTACCACTTCACCGGTGTCCTCATCTACGAAGTCTTCCGTCCAGCTGCGCAATACACGCGCTGCCAGGTGGCGGCCTATATGCGGCGCCAGGGCTTTCTTGTCCACCTTCACCTCATCAGCCATACCGAAGAGTTCCAGTATGTCCTTATCAGTTTCATAACCTATTGCACGCAGCAGCGTAGTTACCGGGAATTTCTTCTTACGGTCTATGTACGCATACATTACGTTGTTGATGTCTGTAGCAAACTCCATCCATGCACCCTTGAAAGGTATCACGCGGGCGCTGTATATCTTGGTGCCGTTCGGGTGAACGCTCTGACCGAAGAATACACCCGGCGAACGGTGCAGCTGTGATACAACCACGCGCTCAGCGCCATTGATCACAAACGTACCACGCGGTGTCATGTAAGGGATGTTGCCGAGGAATACATCCTGAACGATCGTTTCAAAGTCTACGTGCTCCTCGTCGTTACAGCTCAGCCTGAGCTTAGCTTTCAGCGGCACGGAGTACGTAAGGCCGCGCTCCATACACTCGTCGATAGTGTAGCGGGGCGGGTCAATGAAATAATCCAGGAATTCGAGAACGAAGATGTTACGCGTGTCCGTGATCGGGAAGTTCTCCTTGAATACACGGAACAGCCCTTCATTGTTACGCTTATCAGGCGTAGTCTCAAGCTGGAAGAAATCCTGGAACGATTGAAGCTGGATGGCCAGCAAGTCGGGCGTTGCTGCTGCGTCGTGTAACTTTCCAAAGTTAACGCGCCCGGATGCGGTCTTTTTCGTTGTTATAGCCATAGTATTTTTATACTCCTTTTTACAAACAAAAAAATCCCATAAGGTAGGCTGGGCCTATCTTTACAGGTAAATTGTACTAACAATAAATGCTCAAAAATAATTTACGCACACTGGTACCCAAGGAAATGGGGAGTGCAAAGATAGGAAACGCCTATTAATTAATCAAAAAATATTCCAAACTTTCTAAAAACGCCCGGATAACTAAAAAATCGCTGTAAAATCAATAAAAATTAATTATTTTATAATACATAAACCCTACTAAAATAATATATTTTAAAGAAAATTTAACTTTTCACAGAAATTTTAACTATAGAACAACAAAAACATAAAGCAAAGAAATATATTAAATTATACTCGCGTCACATTAACCATTAACCCACCAGCTCCGCCGGTATCAGCTTAGCCGCCCACTCGTTCAATGATGAATATTGCTCATCTATAAGGTCGTGTGGTAAAGTAAAGGGCTCATGCTTAGTAGTAAGAAAAACCGTATGCATCGACAGCCTTTTCCCAAATTCCATATCGCTGATGCTATTACCCACCATCACGCTTTTTTTAAAGTCTATTGCCGGAAAATCCTCTTGCGCCTGCAGCCCCATACCCGTATTAGGCTTGCGGTTATGATCATCATCCGTCACCGCGGTCGATGCATATACCCTGTCTATACGGCCGCCGTTTTCCACTACTGCTGCACGCATATTGCCATTAATTTCCCGCAGGTCTTCCATAGTCATTATGCCTCGCCCCACCCCTCTCTGGTTCGATACCACAACTATATTCCCAAACAAATGCCCCAGCATCCTTAACGCATCCAGCGCACCGTTATGAAACTTAAATTCCTCCCACGTAGTCACATACGATCCTACAGACTCCACATTTATCACTCCATCGCGGTCCAGGAACAGGGTCCAGGTATTATCAATTTCGGGTTTACTATTCAAAAGGCTCATTTTCTACTTTTTATTTAAACAATCTTTGTTCTACCAGCTGGCAGATAATATGTCCTATCATTATATGCGACTCCTGTATCCTGGGCGTGTCCGTACTGGGCACATTCAGCAGGTGGTCGCATATATCTTTCATTTTACCACCGGTCTCTCCTGTTAACCCTACATTTATCATACCAATATTCCGCGCCTGCTCCAGCGCTTTGATAATATTAACAGAATTGCCTGATGTGCTCAATGCTACCAATACATCTCCCTTCCTCCCCATGCCCTTCACCAGCCTGCTATACACCACATCGTAGCCATAATCGTTAGCTACCGCAGTTATATACGATGTATTACAGTGCAAAGCTTCAGAAAACAAGGGATCCCTATCCGTATAAAACCGGCCGCTGAATTCTGCCGCCAAATGCTGGGCATCGGCAGCGCTGCCGCCATTGCCGCAAAAGAGCACCTTATTTCCGTCAGTAAATGCTTTGGCAATGAGCGTGGTTACCTTTTCAATTTCCCCTATCAGCACAGGATTAGCAATAATTCTTTCTTTGGTATCAATAGAGGCACGTATGATGTCCGTAATTTCTTTAGCGTCTTGCATAGGTATCACCAAAAATACGCAGTAAATCAACAAGTGCGCTCATAGAAATGCACAATACACATTTTATTAACCATGCTGTGACAATCTGATAACGATAGATCAAAAGCACACCCAGAAGGTGCGCCGTATCAAATAAAAGAAGTAAAATATTTTAGCTTCCGCCAAAACTGCTGGAAAAACGCTTCTTAAACCATTATTAATAGTCTTTCACTTTTTCTTTTGCTTCGGCCGATTTCCCCTTTGTCAGATCATTTGCAGTATGATATACTATTCCCGTTCCGCAATCTTTACCTAAAAACAGAATTACTTTCGTTAGCTGGCTGAAAAAATTGACGTCTTGGAAATCCCATCTTGTAGAGATTTCACTACTACCTTTTTTTATTCTCGAAACAACAACCTCCTTGTCATAGATATCATTAAAATCTTTTGAATCAGTGAAACCATCACCATATTTCGTAACTAAATTCCTCTTTATTTCCTTGAAAAAACTGACGCAGTCATTATCCTCTTGCGGTTCAAAAACCACAATGCCGCCAGAAAATCTGTTCCTGGCAAAGTACAATACTACACCATGGTTTCTTTTCCACCAAAATTCGCCTTCGGACAAACGATCTGGTTGTCTTCTACATGATATTCAGTGTGTTTCACTTTGTCTAAGATCCAGGCTACTGAATCCTTGGAAACCCCGAATGGTATACTCCAAAGATTATCACTGCGCCCGGGTACATCTTTAGCACTGCCAAGTCTTGCCGTTTCATCTAGCTTACTATTTTGCGCAATCACAGAAAACGAAGACCACAGAAACACAACAAACAATACTTGCTTCATAGCTATTAGATTTATAAATTTTCCTCCAAAATAAAATGAATAAAATATAAAACAAAAAAAGCGCACCCTCAAAGGTGCGCCATATAAAACAAAGTAAATAATCAAAACCCAATAGCAGGGTAACAACTCGAGAACTTACTATTTATGACTTGCGACTAAATGACCAGCATCGCATCCCCGTAGCTAAAGAAACGGTACTTCTCCTTAATAGCCGTTTCATAAGCCGTCATCATCAGGTCGTAACCGGCAAAGGCACACGCCATGATCATCAGGCTGGTCTTAGGCAGGTGAAAGTTGGTGATCAGCGAATCAGCTATTGAGAACTGGTATGGTGGGTGTATAAATACATTTGTCCATCCTTCCTCTGGCTTCAGCAGTCCCTGTGCAGTTACTGAGCTTTCCAGCGCCCGCATGGTTGTAGTGCCTACAGAGCAGATATGGCGCTTTTCGGTCTTAGCCTTGTTCACAATGTTGGCAGCATATTCGTCTACCTTAAAATACTCTGCATCCATCTTGTGCTTGCTCAGGTCTTCCACCTCTATCGGGCGAAAGGTACCCAGGCCGGTGTGCAGCGTTACCTCTGCAAACTTCACCCCTACTATCTCTAATCTTTTTATTAATTCACGGCTAAAATGCATGCCGGCAGTTGGCGCTGCCACAGCGCCTTCATACTTGGCATATACTGTCTGGTAGCGTTCTTTATCTTCTTCTTCCGGTTTGCGCTTTATGTATTTTGGTAGTGGCGTCTCGCCCAGCACATCCAGTATATCGCGGAAGTCCTGCTCACTGCCATCAAATAAGAAACGTATGGTACGGCCGCGGCTTGTAGTGTTGTCTATCACTTCTGCTACCAGCTCGTCGTTATCGCCAAAATATAATTTATTGCCTACGCGTATTTTTCTTGCCGGGTCTACTATCACATCCCACAGGTGATTAGGTTTGTTAAGCTCACGCAGCAGGAAAACTTCTATCTTAGCCCCGGTCTTTTCCTTACGACCATACAGGCGCGCGGGGAAAACCTTGGTATTATTTACTATCATTACGTCCTTATCATGAAAAAAACCAAGAACGTCTTTAAAAACCTTATGTTCTATTTTGCCGGTATCGCGGTGAATAACCATCAGGCGGCTATCTTCACGTTTTTTGGCGGGATGTTGCGCTATGAGATTTAGTGGTAAGTCGAACTTAAATTGCGACAACTTCATAAGTAATCCAAGATTGTTTAAAAGGGTGCGAAGTTACATAAATAATTATGGAAAACTTTGTATTTTAAATTTTGATGACAATTTTTAACAGTTATTTTTACCGTTTATTTACAGTTGTTTTTATACGTTTACATAACTTTGATTTGTTCCTAATTAAGAAATAAATAAAATAGTATGAAAAGATTAAAACTGACATTATTACTTATGTGCTCGTTCGCTTTGGCGAATGCGCAACGTGAAAAAACCGATCTTGAAAAAGACAAGTTGAAGGGGCCAGTGAAAAGTATTGTATCAGTTGGGTATAAACCAGATAATAGCTCAGGTAAGCCGCGTAAAGGCCGGGAAGTGCACCGCTCTACCAGCAAATATAACAATAAAGGATTTGTAACCCTGTTTTTAGCCACGGCCGGCAAAGACACCGTGGAGGGTGAGTATGTGAATTACAGCGCTGAAAAAACGACCTACACATACGACAATAAGAACAACCTGATAGGCGCCAACAATTACGACCCCGATGGCAACCTTGATGACTCAACCTCATATACGGTAGATAATAAAGGTAACCGTATAGACTGGTTTACCTACCGGGCTGATGGCGCTGTGGAGCAAAACTTTACTACGGAGTATGACAACCTGGGGAACCTGCTGGAATCGAACGAATATGTAAAAGGAAAGCTGAGCGAAAGGCATACCTACAAGTATGATGAGAAAAACCGCCAGAGCGAAGACAACTTCTTTGGCGCTGACGGCCGCATGCGGTGGAAAGAAACCTTTAACTACGACCAGAAAGGCAACCTGGTGGAAGTAACCGACTATAAGCGCAATGGCAGCTTTGATGCCCGCTTCGTGTATGGCTACGATATAAAGGGCAACCAGATAGAAGAAAAGGAATACACCTCCGAAAGCTCGCTGAAGCATAAAAGAATACTGACCAAGTATGATACTGCAGGCAATATAACAGAGGTAAACCAGTTTAGCGAAAGCGGCCACTTCTCATCGCAGTGCAAGATGGATAAAAGAGGCAACCACACGCTTGATGTAACGTATTTCCCTGATGGCAGCCTGCAGGAAAAGGTAATACAGTCTTACAAGTATGACGATGAAGGCAGCATTGTGGAACAGGTAAGATACTATGCTGATGGCCGCGTGGCAAACAAAAAGGAATTTAAATACGACTACGACCGCAAAGGCAACTGGACCAGAAAGACCACTTTCGAAAATGGCCAGGCTGTTCGCATTACCGAACGCGAGATAGATTACCATTGATCCGCAACATAATCCGGGTCAATTATGGTTTACCAGCTGGTGAACAACCCGATTTTAGTAAGGCGGAGGGAGAGCAACGGCATTTATAGCTTGTTTTTACCGGTGGCGATGCCAATTGTACCCTACCTACTAACTTAAGGCCTCCAGGCCGGGCCTAAAACCACATTGTGCGGGTATCTTTCCGGTGTGGCATTTGCGGCTTCAGTAGCGGGTTTCGATGCCTTTTTTGGGGAGGACCTCACTATTTTTTTTGAACCTGCCCCAGCTGCTTTTTTCTTTGAAGCCGCTTTCTTTGCTTTCAACTCTTTACGCGCCTCTGCAACTGAATCATCATACTCCTGATCCAGCTTGTTTTGGCTTGCAAGGTATTCTTCAGGGGTTTCATGCGGATAACGCACCCGCCTGATGACAATCTTATCTGGTGTGTCGCCGGGCTTACCGATCATATTCTCTCGCAGGATAGGGGCGAGTTTGGAGATGAGGTTCATGCGTGCCTGTATGCGCAACCTGCTGCGGCTGATGGCTTCCCTATTTTGTACCTGGCGGGACTTGCCATTCTTTACTACGGTCATATAATCGTTGGTGGAGTCGTCGGCTATTTCGAGTATCTCGTCGGCAAGGTGATTGATCTGCATTATTTTGGCCTGTACATACTTTTTGCAGAGCTCATGCTCCCTGTTGTATATCCAACTTGTGGCGGTGGAATAGGGCACCCCAAGTTGTTTGCAAATGTGGCGGAGGCCAATGCTGGAGGTGGCGGTGGCCTCGCATATTTTGTCGCCCAGCTTTGTAGAATACACTGACATAATAAATAGGATTTAATTTTGAGATCAAAGTTCGGGATGGCGAATTGGAGTGGAAAACCTTGTCTGAACCCGAATCTGGAGAATTTTTGGAATTAAAGAATTTGTGCCATTGGTTAAGAGCAGCAGTACACTGATCATGGACATAATCTGTGATACCTTCGGGATCGTTCGTATTTTGTATCGTTTTTTGCTATAAATATGTGATGCCTTCAGCATCATTTTCCTTAACTAAATGACATTGGCCTGAAGGCCAGGGCTATTAGCGTGATTGGTGCTTTCAATGTACAACTGGCATTATAATGAAACGCCATCAATAATATCAAAAACATCCCCCTTCGCTCACGCACACAACCCACGCCAAAAGGGGGAATACACCATCAAAGTCATTTAGCTTAAGAACATAAATTCACCTTTTTGATAGCCGGCTATTATGAATTATATGGAAACGAGCCGGCGGTACGGAGTACCTGGCTACAGGCAGTGCAGTATTTTTTTTGATGTATCGTGCTAAAATAAGGTGGGCGCTTTTATGGCTGCACCGGGCCATGCATAAGATCGGTTATTTTAAATGAAAGATGGCTGGCACAACCGGGTGCGTATCTATGCAAAAACCTTTCAGCGCTTCAGAACTGACAGAGGGCATCAATGCTATCAATTCTATTGCGGCCCGCACAGCAAACGTGGCCTTTGCCGGGAAAACGGAAAACCAGTTTTTTCCGACTTCCCAGGTCTTGATATGAGCCCTTTTATGCAACTCGTCATCTTTTGAGAATGTGGGGTTTACAGGCAGGCCTACTATTATCATATTTTTCAAAAAGGGAAACAAGCTACTGATGTGCTCGTGAATCTTTTGCTTTCGCTCTTCTATTTCACTATCTGAAATAACAGGTTTCTTCATTATCAAATTTGTTTCGCTAAATAAATGACATTCATTATTCTCATCGTTGATAAATGAACATCCATATTCGGGAACGTACAATATTGCTTTCTTATCATTTACAGGCGAGTACATTCCCCCGCTTTTACCGATAAGTGCAAATTTCGAATCATTTGCACCGTCGCACCTACTGATGTCTGCAATTGCGAGGGCTCTCCAATATCCCCTGATCGCCGGCACCTCTTTTTTTATCTTATAGTTAAGCGCCAGGCAATTTTCCCATGAAGCATTAACTACAATACCAGCGGAAATATTTTGCTCTTTTTCAGTTAATACGTCTTTGGCGGTGAGTATATATGTGTCCCCATTTTTAGCGGCATCTGTTATAGCCACGGAGTATTTAACATCGATCTCCTCTTCTTTAATTTTAGCGTGTAAAAATGTATTTAGCGCAGAAGAGTTGAAGCCCAATTCATTTGAATGAATGCCGCCGAAAAAATTTTCGGTCAGCTCTACGGGTTCAATTTTCCTGAACAGCGTTGCTACATCTCCGAAAAGAAAATCTGCTTTATTGTGGAGCTGAGCGTAGAACCTTGTGCAGACGGGCTTAACAAAAGTTTCGTAATGATGCACCAGCTTTTCTAATAGCTCCTCCTTATCATCATTTTTTGCAGATACCAAATAATCTACTCCTGTTATAGCTGAATAAACCGATGACGGGAAGATCTGAGAAAATAAAATAGCCCCTGTAACACAGTCTTGCGCTGTTGAAGGATCGCGCGGATACTCGCCTCCAAAATGCAACCGCGCCAATTCATTGCTTGCGCCCTTTAAGATGGCATGTTCCTTCTCATAAATAGTGATGTTATATAAATTCCGGGAACGATTAAATTTCAGCGTCCGTGATAAAAAAAGAGCAGCCATAACGCCACCAATACCACCACCTATTATTGCAATGTCCGTTTTGTTTTCCATAGTGTGCATTTCGTAAGTCATTCTTTTTAGAATGCCGGCATATTACGATCATGTAATTTAGGTAGTTTCAGCGGCATAGCGCTTTTCAGCGCACGTGCTGCTTAAATGTATTTACCAACCGGGCTTAGAAATCACCCTAATCGTGCAGTTTTGGCCAAAGCCTATTGTTTCATTTGCAACCCCGACCTGAAGGCCATGGCTACTAAATAGTATGATATCAATGCCCAGGTAGTGTTACCTTCCTCACTCGTTTTATTTGCTGCTTTAAACTATAAGCTGCATATCCCGTCAAACTGCCATCACTAAACAAAAAACAAGAAAAATGTCACTAAGAATTATCGCAAAGAGGGCAGTGGTGTCCGCAGCAATTTTAATATCCACTGCAGCATTCGGACAGCAGCAAATGCAAGACCGATCGCCGGAGCAGCGGGCACAGCGCCAGATGAAGTGGATGCAGGCCAACCTAGCGCTGACCAGCGACCAGAATGACAAAGCCTATAATATACTGCTGAAGTATGCCAGCGAGGCTGATAATGCGAAAACAGGCGGCCAGCGCGGTGCAAGAAAAGAAATACAGGCAGATAAAGATGCTGAGCTGAAAGGTATACTCACCGGCAACCAGTACCAACTATACGCTGCCCATATGGAGCAGATGAAAGAGAAAATGCAGCAGCGCAGAGATGGAGGGCAGCAAGGTAGTTACTGATCAGTGCTGTGCTTACGGAAGAGGGCAACCACAAGGGTGCCCCTACATCAGTAGCACCCCACTTCCCGCACCTTTTCTTTTAGCTTATTCTGCCACTCTATTTGCTTGTCAAAGATAATACCGTGGTTGGTCTCGCTATCATAGAGGCTCTCTTCTTCATTGGCATCCCTGGCATTTTGCTTTTGCAGCTTATCTATCAGGGCCTGGTAATTTTCCTGGGTAAAGGCTGTGCTGCGCATGATGGCCGCCAGCTCACATGCCTTTATAGCCGTCACATCGAAATGGGCCTGCTCATGCGCTAACACACGTGCATTTTTACCTTCCTCTTTAAACCAAGACTGCCCCCTGACAAAGTAAGGTGTGATAGTCATATCCACTACTACCTGCCCATTCTCCGTTTGCGACTTGTACCCAACTCCTATACCGCTGTAAGTGGCAGCAAGTTCCTGTATCTGCCCTTCCGGCGGCCCGGTAAAGTCTTGTATAGACAATGGCCGCTGCTGCGAGTACACAATACAATCGGGCTTATCGGTAGTGCGGCTTATGGTCACATTCACCTTTACCGATGAGGTGGTAGGTATCTCCCCTTTATGCTGGCCCCACCATGTTTCAATATCCTTGAGGTCGTTCTCTATAGATTTCCGTATAAACCCTTCTATATAGTCGCTGGCATCGCCGCTGGTCTGCGCACGGCCTTTGCCGGTATACTCCGCTACCCTGTTATCGCCTATATAAAAGGCAAATGTGGTCATCGCTTCTGTTTGTACACTGCCACCCGTCTTTCGTGCGTTGATCTCTATCTTATCTACATGCAGCACTATAGGCTGCATAGCCTTGTTCTGCGTTACATTGTGCTCTATAAAGCTTTTTATAGCTGCAGCCGTGCCGCCGGCCAGTACCAGCTTTTTTATGCTTCCGTCTTCGCTTATAGTTCCTAAGGCATCGCTGGCGCGGTCGTCAATCACATTGCTTATGTAATAGCCCTTGGGGGCAAAGGCTGCATGCTGCTGTTTCAGCTGTACCTGTTTTACATCCTGCGCATAAGCGCTTAGCGATGTAAAGGCTATAGCAAGCACAAAAAATGTTTTCATAGTCCTTAAAAGATGTTATTAGTAAAGATAAGATGGCAGGCTTATCACCGGTGTTTTGCAAGTGCAGATTGTTTAAATTTTAACAGTAACTATCCTTAACTTTATTCCTTGAATATTATAACCAATAAGAAAATGCAAACAGCATATATAGTTGCCGGTTACCGCACAGCAGTAGGAAAGTCGAAACGCGGGGGATTTCGTTTTTACCGGCCTGAGGATCTTGCAGTAGATGTGATCAAAGGCCTGCTGGCAAGTGTGCCGCAGCTGGACCCTAAACTCATTGACGATGTGGTAGTAGGCAATGCCGTGCCGGAAGCAGAGCAGGGCCTGCAGGTGGGCCGCATAATAGCCAACAAAGCAGTGGGCGAATGGGCGGCAGGAGTAACGGTAAACCGGTATTGCGGATCGGGCCTGGAGGCTATAGCCATAGCCACGGCCAAAATACAAATGGGTATGGCCGACTGTATAATAGCAGGCGGCACCGAGAGCATGAGCCTGGTGCCTACAGCAGGCTGGCGCACTATGCCCAACTATGAGTATGCCAAAGCTAATGGCGACTACTACCTGAGCATGGGCCTGACCGCCGAAGAAGTAGCCAAAGACTACAAGGTAAGCCGCGAAGACCAGGATGCCTTTTCGCTGCGCTCTCACCAGCGCGCGCTGCATGCTATAAAGGAAGGTTATTTTAAAGAAGGTATACTGCCCATAAAGGTGAAGGAAGTATACGTAAATGAGAAGAATAAAAGGGCAGAGCGCGAAACCATAGTAGATACAGATGAAGGGCCACGTGCAGATACTTCATTGCAGGCGCTGGCAAAACTCCCGCCTGTGTTTGCACTGGGTGGGTCGGTGACCGCGGGCAACTCGTCTCAAACATCTGACGGGGCGGCATTTACCATAGTGATGAGCGAAAAGCTGATGAACCAGCTGGAACTGAAACCAATAGGCCGCCTGGTAAACTGCGCCAGCGCAGGAGTAGACCCACGCATAATGGGTATAGGCCCTATAAAGGCAGTGCCAAAGGTGCTAAAGCAGGCAGGCATGACGCTTGATGATATAGGCCTTATAGAGCTGAATGAAGCCTTTGCATCCCAGTCGATAGCGGTGATACGTACGCTGGGCTTAAATGAAGATATTGTGAACATTAATGGGGGGGCTATATCCCTGGGTCACCCGCTGGGCTGCACTGGCGCCAAGCTGACCATACAAATACTGAACGACCTGAAACGGCTGAACAAAAGATATGGCCTGGTAACAGCCTGTATAGGAGGCGGACAGGGAATAGCAGGGATCATAGAGCGGCTTTAATCGCACAGTTCCACGCAAGCAAAACCGTAAGCGCTAACGACGCAGCTAATTTCGCTGGCGGGAATATCAGCTCCTGCGATGCGGAGTATTTTATCGCAATCGTCTAAGTCAAAGCTTGCCTGGCAGGCAGGGAAACGGTCAAGAAGCAATGCTACGATCTTGCCGGCATCAGCTGCTTCCTGAACGTTTGTTTTAAATACCTCAATCATTTATTATTGTTTATCCTTGTCAAGATAGTTTTGCAGAGATGTACCGGTGATGTAGGTCCAGCCAGCTTCGAAGCTGCTTCTTGCAAAATCTTTTTCGTTTTGCGGGAAGCTGTCGAGGCCCTCGTGGGTAAGCCTTAGCCTTGTTTTATCGCCTTCGTCAAACAGCTCAAAGGTCACCACTGAATAACCAGGATAACCATCGTATGCCCAACTATAGGCCAGCTTTTTGCCTGGCACTACTTCTGTTATGGTACACAGATGCCTGTATTGCTTTTCTTCCGATCCGCCGTTGAATTCAAATTTGAAGCCTACTTCGGGCTTAAACTCTGCAAGGTCAAAATACCATTGCTTCATTTCGTCTTTGCTGGAGATAGCCGCCCATACTTTTGCTATGGGAGCATTGTAAATGCGCTCAATTACAAATGGTTCTGTGTTCATTTTCGTTTGGTTTTTGGTTGTTTAGCTGTCTTATTCATTGTTTCTGATGCCAGGTATTTTTCAAGTGCATCGAGCTTGCTGTTCCAAAAGACCTCATATTGTTTCACCCAGTCAGAAACAGTACTCAATGTCTTTAAGTTAGCTTCGCAATAGCGTTCCCTACCCTGCTGTGTTACTACTATAAGCCCACACTCTGTGAGTATCTTTATGTGCTTAGATATTGCAGGCCTGCTTACGTCGAAATTTTCGGCAACGCCATTAAGGGTAAGCTTTTCGTGGGCCAGCAGGTTTATTATGGCTCGTCGGTTTGGGTCTGCTATTGCCTGGAACACGTCTCTTCTCATATTGCATCACGGCATTTGCGTAACCGTTCGGTAGCAAATATAAAAAGAAACCGTTTGGTTACAAATTATTTTGAGAAAAAAATGCGCCTTAATAAAGGGCGCAAAAATTCATGCATCATTCATAATCTACTTACCGGACACTACTACCATCCTTTACCTGGTAGCTGGCATTTATAATTACTTCATCGCCATTATGCAAATCCCCGAAGACCTCGGCTGAATCGTTTGCCTGGTTGCCTTCTGATATGTCTATCCATTTGGCGATGTTGTTGTTTACCTTAATGACATATCTTTTTTCCGTAGTAGTAACAATTGCAGACCGTGGCACGACATATGCATTCGCGCTGCCGCTAGTTAGCAGTACCACCTCGGCATACATGCCGGGCTTGAAGTTATTGCCGTTATTATCCACATCAATTTCAACGGTCTCTGAGCGAAAACTATTGTTCAAGCTATTTGATGAGCGGGCTATCTGACCTGTAAAATCCTGGCCGGGTAAAGCATTAGTTTTG
>JABDHF010000030.1 GCA_013285595.1 Bacteroidota bacterium | reverse complement strand
ACACCTGAAAAAGGTGTGCTGACGTGGCTCTACTTAGATTCTTATCTAATTTGCCTTCGATCCTTTATTTATTACTGCCATTCATAGGGTTTCATGCCATTATGGTGTTTATATTTAGTAAATTACATGGAAAGGGTAGCGCTATAAATTATATAATTTATAGTGATAAAATTTAATGAGCTCTTGCAAATACCAGGTTATGGATATAAATAGTGATTCGCACGACCTGATCAGCGCCGTTAGAGAGCTGGTATTTCAGAATGAGGAAAAAGGGAAAAGAGCTGCAGAATTGGTAATTGCCAATGAGGAGCTTATTTTTCAAAATGGGGAAAAAGGCAAGCGTGCGGCGGAATTAGTGATTGCTAATGAAGAACTGCTATTTCAGAATGAGGAGAAAGGTAAGCGTGCAGCAGAATTGGTAATTGCCAATGAGGAGCTTGTATTTCAGAATAAAGAAAAGGGTAAGCGCGCATCGGAACTTGTTATTGCTAATGCGGAGCTTGTATTCCAAAACGAAGAAAAGGGAAAACGTGCATCAGAACTGGTTATTGCAAATGCTGAGCTTATTTTTCAAAATGAAGAGAAAGGGAAACGAGCATCGGAGTTAGTAATTGCCAATAAAGAGCTTGTATTTCAAAATAAGGAAAAAGGGAAGCGTGCATCGGAACTGGTTATTGCCAATGCAGAGCTAGTATTTCAGAACGAAGAAAAGGGAAAACGAGCATCGGAATTAGTCATTGCCAATGAGGAGCTTGTATTTCAAAATGTGGAAAAAGGGAAACGGGCATCGGAATTGGTAATTGCTAATGAGGAACTACTATATCAAAATGAAGAGAAGGGGAAACGAGCATCGGAGCTGGTGATAGCCAATGAAGAGCTTGTATTCCAAAATGAAGAGAAGGGTAAGCGGGCATCAGAGCTAGTGATTGCCAACGAAGAGCTTACATTTCAAAACGAAGAAAAGGAAAAAAGAGCGACTGAGCTGGCAATAGCCTATAGAGAACTTGCTTTTCAAAACAAAGAAAAGGAAAAACGTGCATCGGAATTGATCGTAGCTAACGAGGAGCTTATCTTTCAAAATGAGGAGAAAGGAAAAAGAGCTGCGGAATTGATCATAGCTAACGAAGAGCTTATCTTTCAAAATGAGGAGAAGGGAAAACGGGCTGCGGAACTTATCATTGCCAATGAAGAGCTTGCTTTCCAGAATGAAGAAAAGGGAAAGCGTGCAGCCGAGCTGACGAGCGCTAATAAAGAACTGGTTGCTTTCAACTATATATCCAGTCACGACCTGCAGGAACCACTGCGTAAGATCCAGAATTTTTCCAATCTCATACTCACAAAAGAGATCCACAATTTATCAGACAAAGGAAAATATTACTTTGAGCGGATAGTGTCGTCGGCTGAAAGGATGCAACAACTTATAGAAGACCTGCTTACCTATTCCCGTATTAATGTAACGGAGCGGAAGTTTGAAAAAACTGACCTGAACTATATTATTGAGGATGTAAAGATAGACCTGAGCGAGGCTATAGCCGAGAAAGATGCAATTATAGAAGCCGATAAGCTTTGCCCTGCAAGCGTCATCCCCTTCCAGTTTCGCCAGCTAATGGTAAACCTGATAAGCAATGCAATTAAATTTTCGAGGCCGGGCATACCGCCGCACATAATAATAATAAGTAAAATAGTAAATGGCAGTACGCTGAACAACGAGCTATTGCTGCCCCATAAAAAATACTGCCATTTAACTGTAAGGGATAATGGCATTGGTTTCGACAGCCGGTTTAGCGAACGGATCTTTGAAGTATTTCAAAAACTTCATGGCAAAGAGGAGTTTAAAGGGACGGGTATAGGCCTGGCTATTGTGAAGAAAATAGTAGATAACCATAATGGCATCATTATAGCGACTGGTGAGCTAAATGTTGGGGCGACATTTGATATTTATATACCGGCAGAATAACGGACTATGTTATTTTTAGTTGACACTCAGTATTTCGGTGAATACAAAAGTGGTTGTTTCTCCCTTAGTAGTAAGGGATATTTTTTTGCCGTTGGCGGAATAATCAATGAGGCCAAGATCATTTAGGCATTCTAAATAAAAAGGTAAGCTATCTATAGGGACGCCAGCGTCTACTGCAACTTGCTGTAGCTGCCCTGTACTTGTCAGTATCTTTTGTTTACTGCAATGCCTTTGTACGACAGTAAAAACTGCGTCGAAATTATTCATGTTACATGTTGTAAACAATATGAGTAATTGCCGGTCGTACCTGATTTTTCAAAGCTATAAAAATAGTGCGATATGTAATAAAATAAATACAGAGAGTGAGTGATATTTTTCGTGCAAGTTTTAAGATTGTGTATATCTTTGGTATTCAAAGTCAGTTCCCTGTTTCTTTAAAACGACCAATTTAACAACATCCGGGTAATACTTGCTTGCAAAAAAAATAACGGCGCAGGCGTAGTTTTTCCGATGTTGGGTGCTTGGTCGTACCTTGAGAGAGGATTTGCTACTAACCTGCGCTGTTTTTTTCTTCCTTTCTTCCATTGGGCGTTTGCGCCACCAGGAGTACCGGCCAAAACAATATGAATAAAAGCGCCTGCCTTATAAAGTAGATGAATAATAAAGCATTAGCATATGAACCAAATTTAAAGTGATCGCCGGCATTTTTTCCTTTCCCTGTCAATGTTATTCCATTGTGCAATGTTATAAGGCTAAACTTTGGAATACTTCTAAATAGAGATCAATGAAATGCCTGGGCGGTGTTTCTTTTTCAAGCCCTGCAAAGTAATGACCATCTGCTGTGTACGCACGGCCACACTGAGCTTTAATTTCCCTAAAAACGATGCTGAGATTATTCATTTCTCACAGGTTTTCAAACAAAAAACAGGTCGTTTTAGAGAATATGAAGTTAAGACAAGTTTCAAAACCGAACAAAATATTCTCAAATAACCTGTGAAAAAAGGGCTACTGAGAAGTAGCCCCTGCGCTTGGTCGTCTTTATCCGCCATAACAGCCGAAAGGTTACGATAAGCCATCTTTTTGAGCATAATAATAATGCCAGCGTAATTTGTCTATCTTCATAGTATAAACGGCCAAAAAATTAAATTCATTCAAATGAATAATTTTAATACCGTTTTTTTGGCTGTAAAAAAATATTGTGGTGATAAGGGCGTGACCGAAGACAGCTCGTGCTTCGAGGCCATTTCGAAAGCCACAAAGATACCTCTCAACCGGCTGGATTTTTACCTGACAACGCTGCAAGACCTGGGCCTGATCAAATATTCTATTACTGATGGCTATATCAAGCTTACTGCTTTCGGCAAAAAACAAGAGCGGCTTTTTACCGAATAATCTACCAGCTATGCCCCTTACTAAAATTACTGCAGCAGTAGTGCTCGCAACCATTCAGCAAATGAATAGCCGGCAAAAGTTTGCGTCACAACCAGTGAGCCTGGATACGCTAACGCTGGCTTTAAATATTAGCCTTGCGGAGCTGAATCCTTTTATAGATGAGCTGAGATTAAGCCGGGATATTGTATTTCACCCGCCCAAAGTTGACGGTAAAAGGATGAGTGGATCTGTTTCCCTGACCTGACCGGATAGTGCGGCAAATTATAATATAAACACAAAACTTTGAATTGCATCCAAACAATTCATAAATTGCACCCTATTCAAAATTAAAAAAAACTTAACTCGACAAATGCCGTATCTATTTACATCAGAATCAGTATCTGAAGGACATCCTGATAAGGTCGCTGACCAAATCTCTGACGCACTCGTGGATAACTTCCTGGCGTGGGACCCGCAAGCTAAAATTGCCTGTGAAACACTGGTAACTACCGGGCAGGTATTCCTGGCCGGCGAGGTAAAATGTAATACCTATATAGATGTACAAACTATAGCGCGCGAAGTAATAGCTAAGATAGGCTATACCAAGAGCGAGTATATGTTTGAAGCGCACTCCTGCGGTGTGCTGTCTGCCATACATGAGCAAAGCGCCGACATAAACCAGGGTGTGGAAAGAGCTAAGAAAGAAGACCAGGGCGCTGGTGACCAGGGAATGATGTTTGGCTACGCTACCAACGAAACCGACAACTACATGCCACTGGCGCTGGACCTGGCGCATAACCTGCTGCTGACGCTCTCTGCCATACGCAAAGAAGGCAAACAAATGAAGTACCTTCGCCCGGATGCCAAGAGCCAGGTGACACTGGAATATAATGATGATGGCAAGCCAGTGCGCATAGATGCGATAGTGATATCTACCCAGCACGATGACTTTGCTGAGGAAAAGAAGATGCAGGAAGCCATAACGAAAGATGTGAAAAGCATACTGATACCAAGGGTAATAAAGAGCTACCCGCAGCACAAGCGCTTATTTAACGACCAGATCAAGTATCATATAAACCCTACCGGCAAGTTTGTAATAGGCGGGCCGCATGGCGATACAGGGCTTACCGGCCGCAAGATCATCGTAGATACATACGGTGGCAAGGGCGCACATGGTGGCGGCGCATTCAGCGGTAAAGACCCGAGCAAGGTAGACCGCTCTGCGGCATATGCTACACGCCATATTGCTAAAAACCTCGTTGCAGCAGGTGTGTGTGATGAGATCTTAGTGCAAGTGTCTTACGCTATAGGAGTGGCACAGCCAATGGGTATATATGTACAAACTTACGGCACTGCGAAAGTGGACATGAATGACGGGGAGATAGCCAAGCTGGTAAGCGAGATATTTGACATGCGCCCATACTTTATTGAAGAGCGCCTGAAGCTGCGCCAGCCTATGTATAGCGAAGCAGCAGCGTATGGCCACATGGGCCGCAAGCCTGAAATAGTGACCAAGACGTTTAAGAGCGCAAGCGGCAAGAGCAAGAATATGAAGGTGGAACTCTTTACGTGGGAGAAGCTGGATTATGTGCCTAAGGTGAAGAAGGCGTTTAAATTAAAATAGTCTGATAACTCAATATTTTTTAAAGAATGTCCTGCCATGTGCGGGACATTTTTATTTTGCAGGAAAATAGATTTGACAACTTTTAAAAAGTTGTCAAATCTGTATATTACGAGAAGGTTAAGTGGTGACAATGAGGGATTCCACAACCTGAATTTTTCCACAACTTTTGTGTTCTCTTCCCCAGTTTGTCAGCATGACGATTAATGATTCGATAACATTGCGAGGAGCTTTATTTATTTTTCAACGACTTACCGATTATTGAAAAAGCAAAATTATAAATGCTATATCTGCGGCATAGTTTTTTAGGCATAGGCGTTACAAAAATTTATTTACTTCTAAAACTTAAAGCTATGACGGAAAACAATCGTAAGCACCAGAACACAGCTACGCAAGACCGCGACTATGATGAAACAAGCCGCACTGCAATGGGCAATGACAGCGACAACAGCTACAGCGACGAAACAGACCTGCAGGACACCGGCCGACGCCAGCGCAGGAACCGCCAGAGCGATAGCTACAACAGCACAGGAGGCAGCAGCATGGACAACCGCGATAGCTACAACCAGGGCAGCAGCAACTATGCAGGAAGAAACTATGGATCGGGCATGAACCGTGAGTGGGACGACCAGGGCCGCGGCTCGAACTCTAATTCAGGACAAGGCTCTTCATATGGCCAGGGCCGTGGCAACCAGGGCCGCGAATATGGCAGCGGACAACAGTGGAATAGCGGCTATGGCGGACAGCAATATGGTGGCCGCAGCAACGAAGGACAATGGGGTGGTGGCCGTGGCTATCAAAGCTACGACGACAACCAAGGGAACGACCGCGACCGCAACGACTGGCGCGCAAACAGCGGAGACAACCAATACGGACAAAGGAATTCGCAGTATGGTGGCTCGCAGTATGACAGCAACTCATACGGACAGGGTGGCTCGCTATATGGCAACAGCTCTTACGGACAAGGCCGCAATCAGAACGACAATAACTACGGACGCGGTGGTTCTCAGTATGGTAACAGCTCTTACGGACAGGGCCGCAGCCAGTACGATAACAATTATGGACAAGACTCGCAGTATGGCAACAGCCAGTGGAGCCAGGGCCGCAGCCAAAATGACAACAGCTCTTACGGGCAAGGTGGCGCTCAATCAGGCAACAGCAACTATGGCCAATATGGTGGCGCTCAGAGCGGCCGTAGCGGTATGAGCAGCGGCAGCGGCTCGCAGTACAGTGGTGGCAATTACGGCCAGGGCGGGTCTCAATATGGCAGCGGTAACAGCCAGTGGGTTTCTCAGAACGATACGCACAAAGGCAAAGGCCCTAAAGGCTATCAGCGTTCTGACGAGCGTATAAAGGAAGACATTAACGACCGCCTGACCGATGACCATCAGCTGGATGCTTCTGACATAGAAGTAAATGTAACTAACGGTGAAGTAAAGCTTACCGGCACTGTAGGCAACCGCGAAGCAAAACGCCGCGCTGAAGACCTGGCAGAAATGATATCAGGCATCAGCAACGTAGAAAACAGCCTGCGTGTGGAGCAAGAGAAGACCTCTGAAACTTCGTCTGCGGGCAAAACGTCAACGGGTACTACGTCATCGTCGTCGACATCTAATGACCATAATCATAACGGTAGCAATGACAGTAAAACAAAGAGCAAAAGCACTATTTCTTAATTAGGTTTTGTTCATAAATAGTTTGAGGACGCCCGCTTTTGCGGGCGTCTCTTTTTACAATGAATTTCTTCCAATAAAAATGCCCCGCATTGCAGGGCATTTTTATTGGAATGTTTGAACTAAAATTATGCAACCAGGGTATCGAGCACTTTATTCATGCTGCGTACTGCTTCGGCCGATTTGTTAAAGGCTTCCTGCTCTTCTTCGTTGAGCTTGTAGTCTATTATGTTTTCCCAGCCGTTCTTGCCTATCACTACCGGTACGCCCATGCAGATGTCTGATTGACCATATTCGCCTTCCAGGTATACGCAGCAAGGGAATACTTTTCTTTCGTTGCGGATGATAGACTCTACGAGTGCAGCTCCTGCTGCGCCGGGCGCATACCATGCAGATGTACCCAGCAGCTTAGTGAGCGTTGCGCCACCTACCATAGTATCGGCAGCTACCTGCTTCAGCTTTTCAGCGCTCAGCATATTAGATACCGGAGTGCTATTGATAGTAGCCAGGCGTGTAAGCGGTATCATGGTAGTATCGCCATGGCCGCCTATTACTGTAGCATGCAGGTCGTTCTGAGAACAGTTCAGCTCTTTTTGCAGGTAAGTTTTAAAACGGGCACTATCCAATATACCGCCCATGCCTATGATGCGATTCTTTGGAAGGCCTGTAGATTTCAGCGCCAGGTAAGTCATCGTGTCCATAGGGTTAGATATAACCACTATGATGGCGTTTGGCGAGTACTGCAGCAGGCTCTTGCACACATCTTCTACTATGCGGGCGTTGGTACCTATCAGTTCTTCACGAGTCATGCCCGGTTTGCGGGGAATGCCTGAAGTGATCACGCACACATCAGAGTTAGCGGTTTTGCTGTAGTCTCCGGTAACGCCGGTAACACGGGTATCAAAACCCAGCAACGATGCTGTTTGGGTAATATCCAGCGCCTTGCCTTCAGCAAAACCTTCTTTAATATCTACTAATACCAGCTCTTCCACCAGTTCTTTGCGGGCTATGTTGTCGGCACAGGTAGCGCCAACTGCACCAGCGCCTACTACGGTTACTTTCATTATTTATTTTTTTGGGAGTGAAATAATTAAAAATTACGGCGCAAAGATAATTGTTTTCATTATCCTGCAGGAATGAAAAGTGGCAATTTTAATATAACGGAGATTTAAACGGTAATTTATATACGTTTTACAACATGAGGATCAATGAATTAAACTATTACTGCACCGCCTACAGCATAAGGGATAATTACATATTTTTGAAACAGAAACCAATAAAGTGAATGGCTAAGAATATTAACCCTAAACCGCAAGCCAAAGTTACTGCCAGGGCAGAGCAACCGCAGGCTGCCCCTAAAAAGAAGCTTTCGTTAACTACGATACTTTGCCTGGTATTGGCCACGGCTGCATTGCTGGTATATGCCAATACCTTGAAGAATGGCTTTGTGCTTGATGATAATGTGGTTACCACTAAAAATACGATAGTAAAGCAGGGCTTTAAAGGCATACCAGAACTGCTGGTGACGCCGAGAACAAAAGGCCTTAGCTTTAATAAGAGTGATAACTACAGGCCGCTTACGCTCATCATGTTTGCGGTAGAGTACCAGTTTTTTGGGGAGAATGCTGCTGCGGGGCATTTTTTCAATATACTTTTCTTTGCGGGCTGTGTGGTGTTGCTCTTCCTGTTTCTTGATAAACTGTTTGAGCGGAAAAAGACGGTGGTGGTGTTTATTACGGCGTTATTGTTTGCACTGCACCCTATACATACC
Source organism: Bacteroidota bacterium (assembly GCA_013285595.1). Classification (GTDB taxonomy): domain Bacteria; phylum Bacteroidota; class Bacteroidia; order Chitinophagales; family Chitinophagaceae; genus Nemorincola. The sequence goes on along the minus strand of JABDHF010000030.1, from coordinate 20,220 downwards.
GAGGTGGTGGCAAACATAAAGAGCCGAGATGAGATCATGTGCTTTTTCCTGGGGTTCCTGTCGCTCAATATTTTCTGGGAATATATGGAGAAGGGTAAGATGCAACATTTGCTATTGGGTTCGTTAGCCCTGTTTCTCGCCTTCTTATCAAAAGAGACGGTGATCACCTTCCTGTTTATAGTGCCGTTTGTTTTTTTCATCTTCGGGAAGAAAGACAAGAAACGTGCTACATTAATGACTGTAAGCACCGTAATAGTATCTGCCATCTTCATCGTGATCAGGACCATGGTACTTAATGCCTATAACTGTAATACCACTGACTACCAGTTTATAGACAATGCACTGGTGGGGGCGCCGATCGCTGTTCGCATAGGCACTGCATTTGTGATACTGGGTAAGTACATTATATTGCTGCTGGCGCCTTACCCGCTCAATGACGATTACTGCTATAATAGCATACCGCTCGTAGGCCTGGGGAATATATGGGCTTTGCTTTCTATAGCCGCTTATGCGCTGATGACGGTGGTTGCCGTGATGAGGTTTATGAAAAACCCTAAAGACGAGTGGGCGTTTGGCATCATGTTCTACCTGGTTACGCTGTCGCTTTTTTCCAATGTTCCGTTCCTTATCGGCTCGCAGATGGGAGAGCGGTTTGTGTTTTTTGCGTCCGTAGGGTTTTGCCTGATTATTGGCCTTGCTATAGAGAAGTGGATAATAAAGCAAGAGATAACTATACAGGCATTGCCAAAGAATAAGCTGGCGGTTGCTATTTTATTGCCGGTATGCCTGATATTTTCGGGGCTGACTATAGCGCGAAATGCCGACTGGTCTGATAACCTTACTTTGTTTAAAGCCGACGTTGCCAAAGCGCCACAGGATAGCAGGCTTAACTTTTACGTGGGCGATGAACTGGTAGAAACTATATATGCCAATGAGCCGGATACTGCAAAGAAAAGGCAGATAGCTATTGAGGGCATTCCGTACCTGCAAAAAGCAATAGCTATATACCCGCAATACTCTGATGCGCATACTGAACTGGGCAAGGCTTATTTTGAGATAAATAACTATGACTCGGCTACCAATCATTTTATCAGCGCCATCATTACCAACCCTTATCAATACATTACTGCCAGCAACCTGTACTCGGCAGTAATGCATGTAGGGAGGTACAAGGACGCTATTGCGGCGTACAAAACTGTAGTCTCCATAAATCCTGAATATGCGGGGGCATTTTATTACCTTGGGGCCAGCCTGATTCAAATACAGCAATACGACTCAGCAATATATTACCTGGATAAGGCGCTGGTTGCCGACCCGAAATATCCCGATGCAGAGATGCAGATAGGTGTGGTTTATTCGCAGCAAAACAGGTTTGACCAGGCAGAGCCGCACTTTATTAAAGCCATGCAGCAAAACCCCGGCGACGTGAATGCAGTAAATAATGTGGGGGTAGCCTATCTGAATACCGGCAGGGTGCCGCAGGCGGTAGAGATGTTTAAAAAAGCAGTGGCTATAGAGCCGAAATATGTAGAGGGTTACTCAAAAATGGGCAGGGCTTATTACCAGCTGAAGCAGTATGAACTGACAATAGAAGCGCTCAACAAAGCCCTGAGCATAGACCCTAAAGATGTGAAGGATATACCGTACATCGCACTGTCATATAAAGCGCTGGGCAAAATGGATATGGCGGTGAAATATGAGGCTGTGGCGCAGCAATATTATAGGGATTTTAAGTTATAAGTCCGGTTGAGCGTACTGATTCAGTATGCCTTTTGAAAAAGTGTTAACTTTGCATTGCTATGAGTTTAACAGACATGCGCAATCACTTATTGCAACAAATAAATAATATTAATGACGAGCATATTCTTGAAATGCTCGAAGAGACATTAGCATACCACACTCATGCTGATAGCCGAGATATTACCGATGGCCTTGATGAATATCAATTTCAACAGTTGAAAAAACTTGCAGAAGAGCCCGCAGAAAAAGATACTATAACGCATGAGGAATTCAGAAAACTATTTGCAAGGTGGGGTACGAAATAGTTTTTAAAAAGCGATTTGCAAAGAATTTGCTCAATGTTATTTCATACCTTGAATTAGAATGGGGAGAAAAAGTCGCTGATGAATTTTACGATAAAATAACTGAATTATTCGACCTGCTGGCATCTCATCCGTTTATTGGCGCCCCTTCTGTAAAACTGAAAAATTTAAGAGGAGTTTCAATTACGAGGCATAACCGGCTTTTTTACAGGATCGAAAAGAATAAAGTAATAATTGTAGCACTTGGCGATACTCGTAGGAAAAATTATCACTAGACAATTTTTCTCTAATAGCATGGGTAATGTACATTCGCGCGGCAAAGGTGCTATCTATCTACTTTTTTGTATCTTCGATTAAAACAAATTATATGTTGAGTGTAATGGCGGTGTACGATGGAAAGGAGATTAAATTCAGAGAAAAAATTAAAATAGATTCTCCGCACCAGATTATCGTAACCTTTCTTGATGAACCTACGGAAGACATTACGTCACATTCGGTACAACAAATGGCAATGGAAGGTGGAGCATTTAATTTTCTTGATAATTCTGAAGAAGATCTTTATTCTGATAACGATCTTAAAGTAAAATATTAATGGAACGAGGAAGTATCGTTTTAACTAAATTCCCTTTTACTGATCTTTCTTCTGCTAAGCGGCGTCCAGGTATAGTTGTTTCGGGAAATCTGACTGATAAAAATGATGTTATTGTTGCTTTTATTTCTTCAGTAATTCCTCAGGTGTTGCTCTCAACCGATTTCTTAATAACAGAAGCCAATGTAGATTTTCATTTGTAAGGCTTAAAGAAGTCGTCTGTAATAAAACCAGATAAAATTAGCGACAGTTAATTTGTCCATTATTTCCGGAGAGATAGGGTTAGTGTCTGATGCTACTCTAGGGGAAATAGACAAATGTTTGAAGGTAGCTTTAGGTTTGCGATAAGCATTTCACCGAAAAGAATAACAGCCCGCTAATATGCAATGTAAAAATTAAACTTTTTATCTAATTTTAAAATCGACATAATCGGCATACTATACCTTTAAAGGCATGGCACAGAAAAAGAACAAGCAAGACAATAATGTTGGTAACCAGCCTGCTAAAGCCCCGTCCCCTGCCCAGAAACAACCGTCTGTGAACAAAGGTGCTGCTGCGGCAGCTAATGATAGTTTTCTTGTGCGCTATGCTCAGCCGCTTATTGTTACAGGTATTGCGCTGATCACTTTTTTATTCCTGAAAACCTGTATTGATAATAAGCTGACCAACTGGGATGATCTTGGCTATATTATTTCTAATCCCCTGATACGTGATTGTTCGGCTAAAGGCATCGCCAATATTTTCTCTATCAACAACCCGGTGATGGGCAACTACCATCCGCTTACCATATTGCTATATGCTATTGAATATAGCTATGTGGGGCTGGAGCCATGGCTGTATCACTTAGACAGCCTTCTGCTGCATGTGCTGGTGACTATAGCTGTTTACTTTTTTGTACGGGTACTTACACGCCGCACGGTGGCTGCTGCTATCGTGGCTTTGCTATTTGGGCTGCACCCTATGCATATAGAGTCTGTAGCGTGGGCGGCAGGGCGTAAAGATGTGCTTTATGGGTTGTTCTTTGTTTTGTCTTGTACTACCTATGTGCATTATATACGGACCGAGGGCAGCAAAAAGATGATGTGGTATATAGCAGGCATTCTTTTGTTTGCTATATCGCTGCTGGCAAAGTCTGTTGCGGTGACCCTGCCGGTAACCTTGTTTCTTATCGACTATTTCGATGGCCGTAAGTTGTCGTTCAAATTGCTGCTGGAGAAGGTACCACACTTTGCGCTTGCGCTGCTGTTTGGCCTGTTGTCTGTACATGCGCAAGATAAGATAGGTGCGCTGGCAAGTATTGATGTACACTTCAACCCCATAGAGCGTATAGCGCTTGGCGCGTATGCACTGTGCTGCTACCTGGGTAAAGCGGTAGTTCCTATTGGGCTTAGCAATTTTTACCCTTATCCTTTAAAAGAGGCGGGCTCATTGCCCGGCAGCTACTATATATATCCAGTTATTATTGCAGCACTATTATTTGTGTTGTGGCGGTTTGGCAGGAAGCATAAAGCTGTTCTTTTTGGCGCGGGATTTTTCATGGTCAATATTGTGTTGCTGCTTCAATTTATTCCGGTGGGTGGCGCTATCATTTCTGATCGTTATGGCTATATTCCTTATCTCGGGTTGTTCTTTATTTTAGGATGGGTTGTTTCCGGTTTCTTTGAGCCAGGCGGGAAATTGCAAACCGGCAAAGCGTTGCTGGGCACATGCGTCGCGTACTGCCTGGCGCTGGGCTATATGAGCTACCAGAGATGTAACGACTGGCACGACTCGCTTACAATATGGACAGACGATGCAGAGAAACACCCCGAAGCACCGGTAGCGTATTTTTACCTGGGGCAGGAATATGATGTGCGTTTTGGCGAGGACACGAATGAGAAAGAAAAAGCCAAAGACCGCGATTCTGCTTATATCAACTTTGCAACTGCAATCGTTCATAAACCCGACTATACCAACGCCCTTATATGCCTGGGCGAGCTGCAACGGAATATAGGCCAGGTAAACGAATCGAGAAAAACCTTTTTTACGGCAATGAATATTGACCATAAAAACGCCAACATATTTAACAGCCTGGGCATTATATGCGGTATGAAAGGGCTGTACGACTCATCGGCTTATTACTTTAGAACTGCCATTGCTATATTACCGAATTTTGCGGATGCCCATAGTAACTATGCCAACCTCCTGGATATCATCGGCAAGCCTGATTCTTCTTTGCAGGAATATGCTCTGGCTATTTCTTACGACCCTGCAGGCCATATAGCTTATATGAACCGTGCAAGGATCTATAACGTAGAGAAAAAGAACTTTGACGCAGCAATAGCTGACTACAATAAAGTGACAGAGCTAAAACCCGCACTGGGAGAGCCGTACTACCTGAGATCTAAATGCTATTTCCAGAAAGGGGATAAGGCGCATGCATTGCAGGATGTAAATACAGCGAAGGCTAAGGGGTTTGCAAATATAGATCCTGCGTATTATCAGCAGTTGCTTTAATAAGAGGATAAAACGGGACTGCGACCCATGTTGAGACTAAGCACACTCCAACAATACATTGCCGTCTATCCCCAGCTTTATATGTATGCCTCTCAGGAAGTCTACATCCAGCTCCCGCTTGCCGCTGAGTATCCGCGATACCTTGGCTGTGCTCATGCCCAGTAGCGCTGCCAGGCTTTTTTGATTTAGTTTTCTCTGTAGCATTTTAAACCGAATTATGTCTGTCAGGTGAGGCTCGTAGCCTAATGCAGCAGCTATCTTCTTCACATCTGTTTCTTGTTCATGCACAGACCGTACATTTAATGGCACCATGCCATGTTTTTCCTCATATACTGCTACCAGGCTGGCAGTATGCGCTATCCACTCCAGTTCTTCTTCCGTGAGGTTTTCTTCGCCTTTAGCTGCTACCCTTTCCAGCAGTTCAACTGCTTCATTATATTCTGCCCGCTTTGCGATGTTCACGATTTTATTCATGTTCTCTGTATTAAATATTATGCTGGCACAGCCTTTGTTTTATAATGTGCTAATGTCCAGCTCGTCGTATTCGGAGTGTGTACCGAAAAATTTGATAAATATTGTTCTCGTCTTAAAAATAATTCTCACTATGAGCCGGTAATGGTTGCCCATAATATCGAAGATATAAAGGCCATTGCCATAATAGTCGGCCGAGTTAAAAGTCTCTCGGAGTTCATTAAAATTTGCCCAGTCACTAGTACTAGTCACTACATACCATTTTGTAATCGCTTCTGCAGCCTGTGGATATTGATTTTTGTACCTGTTCAATGTACTCTTAGTAATGACTATCATTTAAATTATTTTATTCATAATATTCGCCGAGTTTATTGAGCTGCGCGCCTCTTTTTAAATATAGACAATCTTACGATGTTGCCTATAGATCATCAATAATTATAAATTTATAAATAAAATTTCATTTTTTGAAATTTTATTTATAGAAACAACAAAACCGTTCTCGCATTCTATTTCTTCTCCTCCTGCAAGCTCAGCATGCGCAGCATAGGTGCGGCAAAATAGGTAACGCCTACAACCACCAGCGTCATGCAGCCGCCGAAGACCACGGCAGGCACTGTGCCCATCCATTTGGCCGTGATGCCACTTTCCATAGCGCCTAATTCGTTTGATGAGCTGATGAACATAGTGTTTACTGCTGCCACGCGGCCCCGCATGTTATCGGGGGTGTAGAGCTGCAGTATAGTTCCACGTATTACCACGCTCACCGCATCAAACATACCTCCCAGCAATAACATAAGGAAGGCTACTATAAAGCCCCACGATATACCAAAGCCTAAGATATTTATGATAGTGCCAGTACCGAAGAATCCGCAATAGCCAAAAACTATGGTGGTAACGCCAAAGCCTGCCACGCATAGCATCAGCTTTACACCAGCTTTGTTTTTGAGCGGTACCAAAGAGAGTATCAGCAGCGCTATCACAGAGCCTATTGCCGGTGCGGACTTCATCCAGCCATAGCCTATGGGGCCTACGTTGAGAATGTCGCTTGCATACACGGGCAACAGCGCCACAGCGCCACCAAAGAGCACCGCAAACATATCGAGCGACAACGCCGCCAGCACCAGTTGGGTGTTGAATACAAACTTTAGCCCTTCTGTCAGGCTCTTCATTATGGGTTCTTTCTCTTTTTGCATAATGGCCTGCTTCGGTATTCTCATTATGGCAACAAGCGAAATAAGCTCTATGACACCAACAGTGATAAGCGCAGTATCATACCCTAGTAATATGAGGAATCCGCCAAACATGGGCCCTATAAGCGCACCTATCTGCCACGATGTGCTGCTCCATGTGGTTGCATTTGCATACAGCTCCCTGGGTATCAGCATGCCTTGCAACGCAAAGGAAGAAGGCCCAAGAAACGCCCTTAACGCCCCACCGATAAATGTGCCGGCATAAATAAACCATAGGACATACTGTTTAGACAAATGAAGATCTAAAGACGGCCACGCCAGGAAGGTAAAGAAACCGGCAACCAGTAAATAGCCTATCACACACTGCACTATCAGCGTTTTCTTTTCCCTGAGGTCTACAATATGCCCTGAAAACAGGGAGAAGCCGATGGCGGGGATCACTTCCCATAAGCCGAGCATACCTAATGCCAGCGGGTCGCCATGCTGTGTTGCCGGGTTCCAGGTGAGGTTGTTGTATACAAAGTAGCCAATAATAGTGCTTTGCATATTCAATGCCAGGATAACGCTGAAACGCACTACCAGGAACTTACGGAATAACGGGTAATTAAGCGCCTGGTTTTTGACCAGGAAAGAGGTGGCAGCGGACAAGTATCGGTAAGTTTAGTTGGGCAAAAATATTGTATTAAGAAGATAATTAACCGCTAAATTTGCCCACAGATGGATAATATTGCGCAGATCATTGGCACCAGCACCGTACAGGCTTTCCAGGAGCTGCGGGCTAATAAGTTGCGCACCTTCCTTTCTTTGTTGGGCATTACCATTGGTATCTTTTGCATCATAGCGGTGCTTACCGTGCTCGATAGCCTTAAAAACAATATACAGAAAGATATGGCCACACTGGGCAGTGATGTGCTGTATGTAGGCCGCTGGCCGTGGATGGATGATGGCGGCGAATATAAGTGGTGGGAGTACTGGCGTCGCCCAGGCATGACACCACAGGAGGTAAGGGCCATAGAAACACAAGTGCCCGATGCTGCAATGGCAACCCTATGCCTGAATACCCGCGACCTGACCGTGAAATACGATGATGCAGAGCTGACGAGTGTACCTGGGTATGCGGTGATGTCTAATTTTGACAAGTTGCAGAATATAGAGATAGACAAGGGGCGCTACCTGAGCCCGGCTGAGCTGGACGCGGGTAGCAATACGGTGGTGCTGGGCGATGGCACCAGCAGCTCTTTGTTTCCGGGCGCTATAAATCCGTTGGGGAAAAGCATCAATTTTTTAGGAAGAAGGTTTGTAGTAGTAGGGGTAATGAAAAAAGTGGGGGAGAACATGGCCGGTTTTGATTTTGACAACTCGATCATCTATCCATACTATGCCGCTGCGGCACTGCTGGAGGTGCGATCACTCAATTACGACCCTATGCTGGCGGTGAAGGCAGCCAAAAATAAAGACATTACCGAGGTAAAGTATGAAGTAGAAGGCGTGCTGCGCAGGATGCGAAAAGTAAAGCCCGGGCAGCCCGACGACTTTGCCATCAACCAGCTCAGCCAGGTATCCCAGCGGATAGAAATGTTTTTTGGTACGGTAGATATTATTGGCTGGGTGATAGGTGGTTTTTCACTAATTGTGGGGGCATTTGGTATTGCTAATATCATGTTTGTGACTGTGAAGGAGCGGACAAAAATCATAGGCCTGAAAAAGGCCATAGGCGCGAAACGATCATCTATATTACTGGAGTTTCTTTTAGAGGCTGTGGTGCTTTGCCTGCTTGGCGGCGCTGTGGGCATTGTTATCGTGCTGCTGTTAAGCGTGGTGCTTACTTATGGGTTAGACTTCCAGGTAACGCTGTCGTTTGCTAACTTCTTTATTGGCATTTTTGTATCTATATTCGTTGGTGTATTATCAGGGGTATTACCTGCAAGAACGGCCTCGCGCCTTGATCCTGTGGTAGCCATAAGAACAAACTAATAATTATGAAAAAAAAGCGGGTGCTCATACTCGATAAGGAGCGTATAGCGTACAAGCTGCAACGCATGGCTTACGAGATATGGGAACATAACAGTGATGAAAAAGAAGTGACGCTGATAGGAATAAAGAAGGGTGGTGAAATACTGGCCGACAACCTGGCCGCTATACTAAAAGAAATTAGCCCGTTGCATGTCCATACCATACCGGTAAGCATAAACAAGCGAAAACTGCTGGGCAACATGGTGATCAGCGACGACCTTACCGGCCGCTCTGTGATACTGGTAGACGATGTGGTGAACTCAGGCAAAACAATGATCTACTGCCTGCGCGCCATTCTTACCTACGACCTTAAAAAACTAATGGTGGCCGTGCTTGTAGACCGCAAACACAAATCGTTTCCTATCTATTCCGATATTGTGGGCCATAGTGTGGCCACTACACTGCAGGAGCATATAGAAGTGGAGACGGAAGGCAACGAGATCACTGCGGTATACTTAGAGTAATGGCGGCACAAAACAACGTTTAATCATCTACTAATTACTAACTACTAATTACCAAACAAAGATGCCGTTTACATTAGTGATACATGGCGGGGCAGGCAACATAACACCCGCAATAATGAATAAAGAACAGGAAGAACAATATACTGCCGGGCTGAAAGAAGCGCTGGATAAGGGATATGATGTGCTAAGCAAAGGTGGCGCTGCGCTTGATGCGGTGGTAATGGCAATAAGCGTATTGGAAGATAACCCGCTCTTTAATGCAGGGCGTGGCGCGGTGTTTACCAAAAAAGGGCTGAACGAAATGGACGCATCGCTGATGGATGGCAGCAACCTGATGGCGGGCGCTATAGCTGGTGTACGGAATATAAAGAACCCGATAAAGCTGGCGCGCGAGGTGATGCTGCACTCCGGGCATGTGTTCCTGAGTGGGGAGGGCGCGGCGGAGTTTGCACTGGGCAAGGGGATAGAAATGGCGCCGGATGAATATTTCTTCAACCGATCGCGTTACGACCAGTGGGTGGAGATACGCGATACAGACTTTTACCAGCTGGATCATAAAGATGATAACCTGAAAGGCACTGTGCCAAATACCGACTATAAATACGGCACCGTAGGCGCCGTTGCCTGGGATGAACAAGGCAATATAGCCGCGGGTACCTCTACCGGCGGCATGACCAACAAGCGTTTTGGGCGTATAGGCGATAGCCCTGTGGTGGGCGCAGGTACTTATGCTAACAACATTACCTGCGGTATCTCCTGCACCGGCCATGGAGAGCATTTTCTGAGGGCGGTAGTGGCGCACGATGTATCGTGCCTGATGGAGTATAAGGGCCTGCCTCTTAAAGAGGCCTGCGCTATAGTGATAAAAGACAAGCTGGTGAAGATAGGCGGTGAAGGCGGGCTTATAGCTGTAGACTCAAAGGGCAACTATGAGTTTTGCTTCAACTCTGCGGGTATGTATCGTGGCATGAGAAATAGCGAAGGAAAAGAGATAGTAGCTTTTTACGGGGAGGAATAAGGCTGAGTTTTGATATTCGAAAGCAAAAGCGGCTCCTAGAGCCGCTTTTGCTTTTTATAGCTACTTTTTAACGGTTGATCAGCCTGGCTTGTTGTGCTGCGTACCTCTCTCCATGTATCGCTATTGCAGATGCAGACTCGTCGATCTGTTGAAGGTCTTTTGCTGAAAGTTCAAGATCAATGGCGCCAAGGTTCTCTTCCAGTCGGTGAATTTTGGTAGTGCCGGGGATGGGTACTATCCACGGTTGCTGGGCCAGCAGCCATGCAAGTGCAACCTGTGCAGATGTGGTTTGTTTCTGAGTAGCTATACTACTAATCAGGTCAACGAATGCCTGGTTGGCCTTGCGGTTTTCATGGTTGAAACGTGGCAACGAATTCCTGAAGTCAGTACTGTCGAAGGTTACGTTTTCATCCATCTTACCGGTGAGAAAACCTCTGCCCAGTGGGCTAAAAGGTACGAAGCCAATGCCCAGCTCTTCGAGCGTTGGCAATAGCTCATCTTCCGGCTCTCTCCACCATAGCGAATATTCGCTTTGCAACGCTGTAACCGGCTGCACTGCATGTGCCCGGCGAATGGTTTGCACACCAGCCTCAGAAAGGCCGAAGTGCTTTACCTTGCCTTGCTGTATCAGGTCTTTTACAGCCCCGGCCACATCTTCTATAGGCACATCAGGATCTACGCGGTGCTGATAGTAAAGATCAATAACATCGGTTTTCAGGCGCTTTAGCGAGCCTTCTACAGACTCCCTGATATGCTCAGGCCTGCTATCCAAGCCAGACCACCTGCCGCCTTCAGGTGACTCTTTAAATCCGAATTTTGTAGCTATCACCACCTTGTCCCTGAACGGGGCAAGGGCTTCACCTACCAGCTCTTCGTTAATGAATGGGCCATATACTTCAGCAGTATCAAAGAAGGTAACGCCCTTCTCCACAGCCAGGCGGATGAGGGCTATCATATCTTTCTTATCCTGCGCCGGGCCATAGCCAAAGCTCATACCCATGCAGCCCAGCCCCAGTGCCGAGACTTCAAGGCCGCTATTCCCAAGTTTGCGTTTTTTCATTGTGTAGTTTTTTAAAAGTCTTTATTGTTTATTATACTGCTCATCTGTAACCTGCTCCATCCAGTCGACGGGCGAGCCGTTGAGTTTTTCCTGTATAGCAATATGCGTCATAGCCGTGGTGGCTGACGCGCCGTGCCAGTGCTTTTCGCCTGGGGAGAACCATACAATATCGCCCTGGTGTATTTGCTCTATAGCGCCACCCTCGCGCTGCGCAAGGCCGGAACCTGCCGTTACTATCAATGTTTGTCCCAGCGGATGTGTATGCCATGCAGTACGCGCTCCCACCTCAAAGGTCACCAGCGCCATAGCCACACGCGCCGGCTCTGGCGGGCTATTAAGCGGATCAATACGTACTTGCCCGGTAAAATATTCTGCCGGGCCTTTCCCCGAAGGCTGTGAGCCACTGCGTTTTATTTCCATGATGAGAGGTTGGTTTTATGAATAGAAAAAGGTGTAAGCAAGTGTGTTGAGTTGATGGTTGAGGATTTAAGTGTAAAGTTATCTCTATGACATTCCATTATGTAGGTGAAACACTATTTCTCTGTCTTTTTATTCGGGAACTAAACCAAAGGCCAACAAAAATGGCTGGTATAAACCCGAAAATGGAAATCCAATATAGAGGCTTAAAAATATAATCCTCAATCGGGTTGTCTTCAGTTCCGATGTTGCGCCAACCCTCTTGGATAAATCCCAAAACTCCCGATAAACAAGCCGTGGTTATTAAAACGGCCATGCCTGACAAGACGCCAATGATAACATGGTTATGGTTTTGTATCAAAATCATCTTCCCAGCGATACGTCCGAAGAAGTATCCAGAAAGCAATAGAATAGCAGCTCCAACGGTAACATTCAATTTATAATCGAACGAAATAAACCAGAAAACGCCCTTTAAAAAGCCTTCATCTAACGAGACGAATAATGTCATTATTAGTTGTGCGATCAAAAGGCCAATGCCGGTAGCACGTAGCCCTTGCTTACTGCCTATTTTTGCTGCTTCAGATTTCGTCATTCTTCCACGGTGTTATAGGAGTTATTTGTGTATACACAAATCCGAAAAGATTTCCGCTTCAACCACCACACCAAAGGCTTAGCCTGATTTCTTTGAGGTTATTGTAATTTTATCTCCTTCCCCGTCTTTTTTATTTCCTCAATAAAAGGGTCGCCTTCCTCGAAATAAGCAGAATTGAATAGGTGAGATTCAATGTCTACAAATTTTATATTGGCACGGGATATTTTTCTATTATCGTCGATTATCATTCCTGTAAAATCATCAGAAACAAGCGCCAGGTCTATATCGCTCCACTGGTGGGCCGTATTGTGTGCATAAGAGCCAAAAAGGATCACCTTTTTAAACTGCACACCCAATTTATTACACTCTGCTAAGTAATCGGAAATGTATTTTCTTAAATTTTTTGCCGTAAACATAAGCTAATCTGTTTAATGTAGTTTATGCAGTAGATGGTATATTCCTTTGTTGTTTGTTTTTGTAATGAAAACGTATATTCCGGATATCTTCCTGATAATTGATACTTATTTAAATCATCTAAAAAAGCAAGATCAGCTTCTGATAATCCTGAATCGAGTTTGTCTAGTAATTTTAAAAGATTATGGATAAACGGAGGTGTATTCCCATGGTTATTTTTTATCCAAAGTGCTTTGCAAATCTTTTCAAGATATAAGTGCCCAAAAAACAAACTATGGGCGTAACGACCGGAATCAAACAGCGCATCCATTGTTATCTCATCATCTTCGCAAGATTTGAGCCAGTGAGCGATATGTTGTTCTTTTGTCATCATACGTGACGCTTCGATGCAAAAGTATGAAATCCAATGACGACTTTTAATTTAGTGAAATACAGTCACCTACTCCACGGTCACAGACTTTGCCAAATTCCTCGGCTGGTCCACGTTACAGCCACGCATAATAGCTATATGATAAGCCAGCAACTGTAATGGAACAATAGTGATGAGCGGGGAGAGTATCTCTTCGGTTTCCGGCACTTCTATTATGTGGTCTGCCAGGGCGCGTATCTGGGTGTCGCCCTTGGTTACTACGGCTATTATCTTTCCTTTGCGGGCTTTTACTTCCTGCACGTTCGATACTATTTTTTCGTAGGCGCTCTTATTGGTTGCCAGGAATACTACCGGCATATTCTCGTCTATCAGGGCTATAGGGCCGTGCTTCATTTCGGCGGCGGGGTAGCCTTCTGCGTGTATGTAAGATATTTCTTTCAGCTTCAGCGCGCCTTCCAGCGCTACCGGGAAGTTGTAACCACGGCCCAGGTACAGGAAGTTGGTAGCATTCTTGTATATGGCGGCTATCTCTTTTATCTGCGCATCCAGCAGCAGGGTCTCTTCTATTTTACGTGGTATGTTTTCCAGCTCATAGAGTATAGTTCGCAGCCTCGATGTTGGTATGGTACCCTTTACCATAGCGATCTGAAGGGCTATCAGCGTTATAAGGGATATCTGCGTAGAGAATGCTTTGGTTGAGGCAACACCTATCTCAGGGCCGGCATGGGTATAAGACCCTGCGTGCGATGTGCGGGCTATGGATGAGCCTATCACGTTGCATATACCGTATATCAGCGCCTGCCTTTCTTTGGCCAGGGATATAGCCGCAAGTGTATCAGCAGTTTCGCCCGACTGGGAGATGGCTATAACTACATCGCTCTCGTTGATGATAGGGTTGCGGTAACGGAACTCAGAAGCATACTCTACCTCTACAGGCACACGCGCCAGGTCTTCTATCAGGTACTCGCCTATAAGGCCTGAGTGCCACGATGTGCCGCAGGCGGTAATGATAAAGCGCTTGGCGTTATCTATGCGGTTGATGTATTCGTTCAGCCCGCCCAGTTTTATCCACCCTTTCTGCGCATTCATACGGCCGCGCAGGGAGTCTTCAATGGCTTTTGGCTGCTCGTATATCTCTTTCAGCATAAAATGCTCAAAGCCACCCTTTTCGATTGTTTCCAGTGAAAATTCCAGCTTCTTTATCTCATGCGATTTCTCTACATTGCCCAGCGTATATATGTTGTAATGGCCGTCGCGGTTGATGACTGCATACTCCTGCTCTTCCAGGTACACTACGTTTTGGGTATACTCCACTATAGGCGAAGCATCTGATGCTATATAAAACTCATCGTCGCCTATGCCTATTACCAGTGGGCTGCCTTTGCGGGCAGCTATCAGCTGGTCTGGGTTATTTTTATTGAGCACTACTATGGCGTAAGCGCCTACCACCTCGTTCAGGGCTATGCGCACAGCATTATCAAGCGTGGTATTTTCTTTCTTTTGTACCTCTTCTATCAGGTTTACGAGTACTTCAGTGTCTGTATCAGAATGAAATACATAACCCCTTTTGGTCAGCTCTTCCTTTATGGCAGAGTAGTTTTCAATGATACCGTTATGTATGATGGCGAGGTTGCCAGACTGGCTCAGGTGCGGGTGAGCATTCCTGTCGTTTGGCTCGCCATGGGTAGCCCAGCGGGTGTGGCCTATGCCTATATTGGCCAGCACGTGGTCGTGGTCTACTATCTTTTCAAGTTCGCTTACCTTTCCTGCTTTTTTAAACACGGTCATGTCGCCGTTGAGCAGCGCTATGCCTGCGCTATCGTAGCCGCGATACTCCAGCCTTTTCAGGCCCTTGATCAGTATAGGAAATGCTTCCTTTTTCCCGATGTAACCTACGATGCCGCACATGATTATTAATTAGTAAGTTTTGAATATACAACAAATAATTTTGCCCTGTACATAGTGTCGGCAGTGCCGTTAATACCGTAATTGCCACCGCCTGCTACCATATGGAAGGCTCCGTAGAAATCTTCGGTACCATTGAGGCGCAGGTGTATAGTATCGTTTTTAGCTGCTATAGAGCTCATTACTTCCCTTGGCAGATCTACTGTGAAAGTATAATATTGGCTGCCTGAAGGTAGGTTATGCATGGTGCCATCCATAACGGTCAGCGGAGTAGTACTGGTGAGCGGGTACCGGTCTGCCACATTGTAAGAAAGGCCTGCCGTAATGCCCACAGGATAGTTGCCATTGCCAATGCCCACCGGGTACAGCCTTTCAGGCGCACTATAGACACTAAAATTATTGTACTGGGAACCGGGAAGGAGCGTAAGCCGCAGTTCTGCTTTATTAATAACACCATTTGGCAAGCCTTTGATGCCGGGCACTACTATGTCTATACTTGCGCCCGGTTGGTTCTGAAGCGCTATTACCTGGTCGTTTGCCGCAGTAGAGCGCAGCAGGTTATTTACAGGGTAGTGTGCATAAGATCTCGTAATATTATTGATGTGCGCACAGGAGCCCGTATTGTAGTAGTAAGATTTGGCAATAGTAGTAGTAGGGTCACTATTCAGGCGGCAATACACTACGATACCTGCTTCAGAATACAGATCTGAGCCATCAAGCTCAAAGTAGGGAACGGCTTTCGCAAATTGCCTTGAATCAGAAGCCTTTACGCAAATTCCTTTGAAAACATTCAGCCAGTCGGCAGTTGGGTTTGTACTTGTAGAGAAAATAGCGATAGCCGGTTTTATCCTGTTCATCAACTGCGGCAGTTTTAGTTTTATACGCAGGCCGGGATAGTTGGCCGGCAATATATTCAGCCCCAAAGAATCTTTAAGATGAAATACGTTGATAGTAGTAGGATCGCTTAGTGGCGAGGCAACATCTATATTGGCGGAATTGTAAGAATAATAGGTATTATAATAGCCCAGGGTATCGGTCATATAAAATACCTGGTAGGTCTGGGTAATATCCGTGCTGGCGTTATCGCCATAGGTAAAGCCGCTATAAGGCAATACAAGCACCGCGGAGTCCACAACTGCATCGTCATAAATGCCAGGCGTAAAATCATCAGGCAATACCTGGAAATAGGTTGCGCCAGACAGGGTGCCGAAAAAAGTATCTGCAACATTGCCGACAGCCTGGTAGATGGGGATGCCACCTATATTGGTACTCGTAATTACCGTATCGTCATAATAAGTATGTGTAATACAAGGTAAGCTAGTAGAGAAGACACCTATGGCATTATTAGAGGGAGATACCCTGGAATTGATAACGGTATTTTCCTTACAGCCACTTTGTGTAAAAAGGGCAGCAAGGCTCAACAGTATTATTGCCTGGAGGCTTAAGGTACTATGCTTCAAAACTTATAATTTAACGGCTAAGATGGTAAAACAAATACTAAGACTCTGTTAAGCTTTTATACAGGTCTAAAAGCTGGGTCACATCGTCTTTCCACTCAGGCTCATATTTAAGCACTTTCTTATAGCGGCCTGGCTTCAGCTCGTCTACTACTTTTTTGTCCATCGTCTCCGACCCGAATACAACCACATCTGCGCATTTACCGGCGCCTATAGTAAGCGCCATGTTAGTGCCGTCTTTAAAAGCATCAAGGTCTTTTTCCTTTATCTCGTTGCTTATCAGTGCTTTCTTTACAAAATTCGCATTCAGCTTTTCTTTAAACTGGTTGGCCTGGGCTGTATACACCACTTTGGAATAGCCAAAAACCGGTTCTTTCTTATAAGTGGTCTTCAGGTACAAAGGAACAAGGGAGGTCATCCACCCATGGCAATGGATAACATGCGGAGGCCATCCGAATTTTTTCACAGTTTCTAAGGCGCTTTTGCAGAAAAATATCATACGTTCTGCGTTGTCGTCGAAGAAATTATCCTGGTCATCACGGAAAACTGCCTTGCGCTTAAAGTAATCTTCATTATCCATGAAGTAAACCTGCAGGCGGGCGTTAGGCAACGATGCTACCTTTATGATCAATGGATAGTCGTCTTTGTCAATAATTACATTGATACCAGACAGGCGCACCACCTCGTGCAGCCTGTGGCGGCGCTCATTGATAACACCGAAGCGGGGCATAATAACCCGTACTTCAAGGCCTGAGTCGAAAGTCTTAATGGCAAGCTTGTTGAGTATCTGAGCAAAATCAGTAAACTCGGTATAGGGAGAAAGTTCGTTGGCAATAATTAAAACACGTTTCTTTGTGTCTGCAGACATTTGGTAAAAATTAGTTATTAGTGCAATTATAGAAATGTCTGCAAAATTACGAAAATATTGAATTCCAACCGTACTTTGCACTCCCGTTGTTCAAAATAGTTATATGGTCGTCTTTAAGAAGATAGAAGATTTAAAACAATATATATCCGGGCAAAAAGGCAAAGGCAGGAATATTGGTTTTGTGCCCACCATGGGCGCCCTCCATGCCGGGCATATATCGCTGGTACAAAAAGCGAAAAACGAGGATATGCTCACCGTATGCAGCATATTTGTGAACCCCACACAATTTAACGACAAAAGCGACCTGGCAAAGTACCCCATATCTGTAGATGCCGATATGGAGCTTCTGCTGAAAGCAGGGTGCGATATGCTTTTTCTGCCATCGGTAGAAGAGATATACCCTGGTGGGGAGGATAACATAAAGGTATACGACTTTGGCTACCTCGATACAATATTGGAAGGCGCAAAAAGGCCAGGTCACTTTAAGGGGGTAGGGCAGGTAGTGGGCAGGCTGCTGGAAATAGTAGAGCCCACGGCATTATATATGGGCCAGAAAGACTACCAGCAATGCATGGTAGTGCGTAAGCTGATAGATATAATGGCGCTGAACGGCCTGAAGATGGAAATATGCCCCACCACAAGAGAGGCCGATGGGCTGGCCATGAGCTCTCGCAACCGCAGGCTTACAGAACCACAGCGGTTGGTAGCGGGCTGCATTTACCAGTGCCTGGTATCTATCGAGTCAAAACAGAACAGCGACAACTTTGAGCTGGTGAGAAAGGAATGTGAAGACTTGTTGGCCGCAAAAGGTTTCGCAACAGAGTATGTGGCCCTTGCAGATGCACGGGACTTAACATTGCTTGATAACTACAAAAGCGATACGCCCATGGTAGCGCTTATAGCGGCAAAAATTGGGGAGATACGGCTGATAGACAATATTTTGCTGGAAGATAGCCGAAATTCGTAAGCCAGGACGCCCTTTTTTTGGAAAAGTTCAATAGAGATCCTGTCATGGTGAGCCCCGTCGAAACATGACAGGTTCAGTTCTATTCTTCGCTCAATCGAGGTCGGACCCCTAGTTTACTCCTGTAGGGTAGCTAATGAATGAACAATTAAATATGCGTTCTAAATTACTTTAAATGAATCAACCCCTCGCAATAGGCATTGACACCGGCGGCACCAACACCGCTTATGGCATCGTAAACAGGAATGGCGAAATACTGATAAAAGGCACCCTGCCAACTACCGGCCATGCCACAGCAGGTGATTACATTGCTGCATTAAAAACAGAACTACTGCCAGCCATAGAAAAGGTGGGTAAAGAGAACATTGTAGGTATAGGCATAGGTGCGCCAAATGGAAGTGTGTATACAGGTGAGATCATGTTTGCACCTAACCTGCCATGGCGGGGCGTGATACCCATGGTGAAGATAATAGAAGAGGAATTTGGCTTAAAAGCCACGCTCAATAATGATGCGAATGCCGCCGCTATAGGCGAAATGATGTATGGCGCAGCAAAGGGAATGAAAGATTTTATAGTAGTAACACTGGGCACGGGCCTGGGCAGCGGCTTTGTGGCAAACGGCCACATGATCTACGGGCACGATGGCTTTGCCGGGGAGCTGGGCCATGTAATAGCGGTGAGAGATGGCAGAAAGTGCAACTGTGGCCGCAACGGATGCCTGGAAAGATATGCCTCGGCCACAGGCATAGTTATCACAGCGAATGAGTGGCTCAGTGAGCGTAGCGATGCTACCTTATTGCGTAATGTGGATGGCGTACTCACAGGCAGAATAATACAGGAAGCCGCACAACAGGGCGATGCTTTCGCGCTGGAGATCTATGACTATACCGGCAAAATACTTGGCCAGTCATTGGCCGATGCAGTAGCCATAACCTCGCCGGAAGCTATCATCTTCTTCGGCGGGCTTGCTCGTGGGGGTAGCCTTATCATTGATCCCACACGCAAACACATGGAAGAGAACATGCTCCACATTTATAAAAATAAAGTTGCTCTGCTGCAATCCACGCTACCCGATGCTGATGCTGCGATACTTGGGGCTAGTGCTTTGCTGTGGTAATATTTCTGTTAAGCGTGTTTACGTTTTCTGTTTACCTTAGGAAGGCCGACAGTCCGCAACATTTCATTAGCTTTTGCTACTTTATCGGGAAACAATATCACATTATCGTACTTGTCTAGCGACTCGTCAATACGAACAACCGGCACATTACTCTTGTTGAGTTCTCTTATTGTTCTCATAGTTCAAATTTACGATTTTTTCTTTTCACCACAAACGCTTCACAATCCAGGCCAACAACGAAAGCTTCCCATTCATTATGAACTTGGCCAAAAATGACAAAGTCTTTTTTGGCATCTTCCAAATATTTAGAGATCCCCATTCGGTAAAGGCGTGTTCGCGCTTTAGTACTGCCGGTGGCGTATATCCACGCTTCAGGATATTTATCAGTAAAAGCATAAACAGTTGCTACTACTGTAGCCAATACCCGCTCGCTATCGCCATTATTTGAAATAACGGAATCATCAATTTGGCCTGTTTCAGTATGTTTGTCGCCAAAAGCCAGGTTGTAAAGGTCCTTATAATTGGTTGGAGTAAACTGGATTAATTTGGATATTTGTCCTCTTGGGCCATCGCTGATAAATTCAAAAACAGTTAAGTTTTTACCGGCTTTAAGTTCGTAACGATCGAGCTTCATTCTGTAATAGTGTTATGAATGTTTGATGAGTCAGGATTTATAAATATAATGCATTTTCACCAACAACTTTCTTGCGGGAAAGACCATGAAGTCCCGCTTCCCAACTCCACATATTTTCCGCTCACAAACATAAGGCCTA
>JABDHF010000029.1 GCA_013285595.1 Bacteroidota bacterium | reverse complement strand
AATGAGCGACACATCGCGCAGCAGTAAAACCGAAATACAGCCGGATGAAATGGATAAAGCCATTGCACAGGCACGTATCGAGATACTGCTCCTCTTTATACTCTACCTGTTTATCCTTCCCAGGGTATATATGGATTATGATATGGGCTTCTGGCGAAGCTGGGCTCTGGAAATACACAGAAATGGATTAGGCGCTACTTACAACTCCACCATCAACTACTTCCCGGTATACATTTATGGCCTCTACATCTACGACTGGCTGCAAGGCACTGAGGCCAATATAGCGCTGCACATAAACAACATAAAAATACTGTTTATCATCTTCGATTTCCTGCCCGTAATAGTCTTATGTTGCTTCCGCCAAAAAATACTGTCATTCAAAATTCCCCATCTATTCCTGCTCATCAACATAGCATACGTTTTTAACTCCATGATATGGGGGCAGATAGATAGTATATATACCAACCTTGCATTCCTTGCCATCGTTACGGGCATCCTATACCCTGTTCCCGGTATGCTACTGTACCTACTTGCGTTAAATACCAAACAACAGGCAATTGAATTTCTGCCTATAATGGGGATTGTATTGCTGTATAGTGTTCGCAGCTTTAAGACGGTTGTTCTCGGCGGCATTAGTGTGGTAGTATTACAGGTAGTATTATTGCTGCCATTTTTAGGTAACGGAGGTGCAGGCAAACTACTCACGATCGCGGGCAATACCGTGGGCTTGTACCACAACCTTTCCATTTGCGCATTTAATATCTGGTACCTCATCGCAAAAGGCAATCCTTACTTCATCAATGATACAGATACTTATTTCATACTTTCTTTTCGTGTTATAGGGCTAGCTCTATTTGCCATAGCTGCATTGCTGCTATTCATCCCTATGCTAAAAAAAGTATTGTATATCCGGAAAAATAATTTGCCATTTGACACTAAAGCTTACGAGTCGCTGTTCCTGGCCACAGGCATGCTTTGCCTGTATTTCTTCTACTTCAATACGCAGATGCATGAGCGCTACGCCCACCCTATCATTATCTTCTTCTTTTTTTATGGTGTGGTATCAAAGAATTACAAGCTATATATACTGGCATCAATACCCTACCTGCTTAGCCTCGACAAATGCTCTTCCTTCCCCGACGGCTACCTGCCCGTAGTGCATTACAAGATCATCTACGCTTCCAAAGCGATAGCCATCTGGTATACGGTAACCGTAGTGTATGGAAGTTGCTTGTTTGTGAAATTAATGCGCCAGCCAGAGGTTATAAACCGCTGACAACGGCACTACTTACTCATCATCTTATCCAGGCTTTCCTGCGCCAGCGGATGATAATTCATTCTATATTTTTGATATATGCGTTTCGCCATGGCTTTACCTTTTGGCGTCTTTATCATTTCGCCATACAGTGGCTCCAGGAATTTACGGCGCCCCACACTGCTAAGAAATTGCTCCATAGAAGCAAAAGCATTAGTGTAGTCGGTCCGTATAGCCATGATAAACCACAGGTCAGCGATCTCACTGTTACCGGTCGCGGTAAAGCTAAAAGCTTTGTCCAGCTTCTGCATCTGGGCTACAGTCAGCTTTGCCGGCATTTTACGCAGAAACTGCAGCCATTCATGTGTCGTCCATTCACTTGTAGTTAGTTCTACCGGTGGCGTTCCTTTCAGGAAGCGCTCACGCTCAGCATCCACTTTAGCAAAGCGCTCGTTACCGGCTCTCGGGCAGTTGGCAGGTATGCCCGGGCCATACACCCATGCATTAATATTCAGGTCTTTCTCCAGCGCTGCGTCGCCCTTTAGCAGGTTGCTGTCCAGGTAAGCAAGAAACGCTTGCGTGGTAATAGTTTTAAAAGCATGCGACGAAAAATACTTTGCAAGGAATGGGTCAAATTTTTCTCTACCTACTTTTTGTTCCAAAAGCTTTAAGAAATGTGAGCCCTTCTCATACGGGATATCCGTTAGCCCATCATCCGGGTCACGGCCTTTGAGGTCAAGGTATAGCCATGTGTCCCTGCTGGTATCGCCCAGTTCTTTTACATTATCTACAAGATCCTGGTAGCCTAGCTCCCATAGCATGTCGGCATAGTCTTTGCCCTTCATCTCTTCCATTATGCGCCGCTCAAAATAATCAGTAAACCCCTCGTTCAGCCAAAAGTCGTTCCACGTAGCATTGGTTACAAGGTTGCCGCTCCAGCTATGTGCCAGCTCATGGGCTATAAGGCTCACAAGCGACCGGTCACCTGCTATGATCGTTGGGGTACTAAAGGTAAGCTTGGGGTTTTCCATCCCTCCTATCGGGAATCCCGGTGGCAGCACCAGCACGTCATATCTGCCCCAGCGGTATGGCCCATATAGTTTCTCCGCGGTGTTCACCATTTCGCCCACATCAGCCAGCTCATTGCTTGCCTTGTCTATCATTCCCGGCTCGGTGTATACGCCTGTACGGGTGTCGATACTCCTGAAGGTTATATCACCCACAGCCAGCGCCATCAGGTATGCCGGTATAGGCATCTCCATCGCAAAATGGTACACCCCGCTATCATTTACTGCTTGCGGGTTTTCAGCGCTCATCAGTGCCAGCAGGCCTTTGGGAACGGTTACCCGCGCATCATAAGTAAACCGGATGCCCGGCCCATCGGCGCAAGGTATCCACGACCGGGCATAGATAGATTCTGATTGCGTATATAAGAAAGGATGCGTTTTATCATGCGTTAACTGTGGTGATAGCCACTGCAGCGCCCGGGCGTCCTTACCCGTATGGTAACATATCTTTACCAGTGAGCTTTTAGCTTCTATGGGTATATGCAACGCACTTCCTAAAAACTTGATCTGCTTATCAAGCGAATGAGCTACCGCCTTACCATCAACGGCCACGCTATCAATGGTAAGGTCATAAGTATCCAGCCTCAGTTCCTTTGCTTTACTCTTATTATTGATCGTCCAGCTGGCACATCCGCTTATTTGCTTTCTATTCATATCCACCGCTATATCCAGGTCCAGGTGCTGCATTTCCACACTGTCAGCATTGGATTGAGTATGCGCATCTTTACCAGACATTGGGTCAACCGGATACTTTTTCATGCTGTTTGCGGATTTATTATTCTGGCAGGCACAAAGCGAGACAACCATACTAAGTACAAGAAGACTATTTTTAAGCATAAGCTGATGTGTTAATTCTAATGAAAAATATGGAAGCCAATACCGGTCATAACAACTCGTTATCGCTATCTGCTCATAAAGAATTGCCCCTTCGGCAGGGGCATTTTTACAAAGAGAACGATCCAATTTACAAATTCCTGATCAAAAATTGCAAGGTCAGGCCTTAATAAAGCGGAAAGCGTTGTTCCATTCACCCCTTAGCATACCCGGTATGCACCACAGCATGCACAGCGGTTCTATGGCCCGTGCGCTGGTGGCCTTACCCATATCAGCTACATCCCAGCCAAATTCCTCAAGTATATTGTGCACCTCTTTTTTAGATGCATCATTGTTTCCGCAAATAAACATGGTGGGCTTTTCGCTGAATGGCGGATCTACCATATTAGCATTGCCTACACTGTTGAATGCTTTTACAAAATGTATCTCCGGGAACCTCATCTGCAGCTGTTCCAGCAGCGATTCGTCCATGCTGGTAAAATATTTGACCACACCATTTTCAGGTGGCGCATCGGCTATAGGGTTAGTGGTATCAATTACCGTTTTCCTTATCAGGTTTTGAGGCCCGGCTTCTTCTATAGCATTCGCAGCGCCGCTTCCCTTTACGGCAAGTACTACTATCTCGCCAAATTTTGCGGCGTCCTCAAAACTGCCGGCATGTGCATGCTTCCCACCTTTCTCTTTCCATTCAGCAAGTTTTGCTTCATCCCTCGATCCCAATGTTACTTCATAGCCGTGCTTTAAAAAGCCATTACCCAGCGCCTTCGCCACACTTCCCGATCCAATGATCCCTATCTTTTTCATGGTGTACAATTTTCCGGAAAATTAGCCTAAAAAATGAATTGACAAAGGGAAACGATATTATTCTTAATTATAGCGACATTGCGGCAGTTAACAACTCCATAGCATATTACGTTGCTGTACAGTTCACCATCTTTTAAAATTGTTTATATGCGTTGTAATCGCTAATTTTATTTAACAAAATCACGCGCTTCATGTCCTATAAATTTTTGCTGGCTACAGTTGCCACAACTGTTGGCATACTGTCTTGCTCCCAATTATCTTTTGCCCGCGACCAGAAACGGACATTTGAAAAATCAGTGTTCAATAATTTTAAAGCGTTACCTGTCAACAGATCTGCCGCAGATAAAACGGTTAAGAATGTACATGCAAACTTTGCTGGCTGGGCAGTTACAACAGATAAGCTAAATGGTTGCTTCACCGATATATACGGCACTCCAATAACAATAGATGGCACTACTGATGCTGATAAGGCTCAAAACTGCATGGTGCAGAAACTAAAGACATGCGGGGTAAATAAAGCCGAATGGCAGCAGGTAAGTAATTTCTCTGCTCCAAAAGCTGACTATGTAAATTATAAAGAAGTCATTTATGCGCATAGCGTAGTTTTTGCAACCCTTAGCTTCCGCTTTACCAAAACAGGAGATCTCGCAAGAATACAAATGAAAAATTATGGCAGCCCTTCAAAGAATGTGAAGCCTGCAATATCGGCGCAAGCCGCAAAAGATGCCGCAACAAAAGACCTTGATGGTGTAGCTATTAAAAGCGCAATGATAGATGACAACTGGGAGTGGTTCCCTATCCCGTCCGCTAAAGGCTACGAATTGCATCCTGCATGGCATTTCAAGATAACAGGCAATGTGCCCGGAAGCGTTCCACTCAGTTTAACAGGCTACATAGATGCGCTTACCGGCGATCTGCTATACCGCACAAACGAAGTTAAAGAAACCGCCTACGACCTCACTGTAAAAGGTGTGGTATATAAAAATGGCACCTTAAACCCCGCAACACTAGAACCACTCCAGGATCTCGATCTCCATATTGGCTCCACTAATTATTATACAGATAACGGCGGCTTATTTTCAAGCACAGCGTTGTCACTTCCACTCTCTACCGCTATTCCGCTCAAGGGTAAGTGGTCTAAAGTCATCGACTCGGTTACGGGCCTCATGCCTTCTTTCACCGACCTTGTCTCTTTAGCCGGTACCACCTACACTTATCCTACCACGGCACCTTGCAGTGATCGCCATATAAATGCCTACTATCATGTAGACAGGGTGCATAACTTTATGAAAGGCTATTTCCCCACGTTCACTGGCCTCGATTTTGCACTACCTACAAATGTAGACCTGGGCAGTGGTAACTGTAATGCTTTCTATAGTGGCCACGATATTAATTTTTATGCAGCAGATGCCACCTGTCATTCGTTCGCTGAGATCGGCGACATCATATATCACGAGTATGGTCACGCTATATCAGACCATCTTTATACCTCGTTTTCTGGCTCTGGCATAAATAATGGCGCACTAAACGAAGCCATGTCCGACGTATGGGCAATGAGCATCACGCATAACCCGGTATTAGGCCAAAACGGCTATGTAGGGTTTGGTGGTTTTATCCGCAGATACGACCAGACACCCCAGGTATACCCTATAGATCTTCAAGGGTTCGATATCCACAAAGACGGCCAGATAATTGCCGGCACCTGGTGGGATGTTGGCGTAAACATAGGCAGTGCAGATACAATGACCCGCTTATTTACTGATGTTTATTATGATACTCCCGATGGCCCTGACGGCTCTGAAGGGTCTATATATCAGTCGATATTAGTCAGCGCATTAATGGCCGATGATGATAACGCTAACCTGTTCGACGGCACCCCGCACTACGCGCAGATCATCGCAGCTTTTGCAAAACATGGCATCTACCTGGAAGGCGACGTAAACTTGCTGTACACAGAATTGCAAAATCAGCCCGCCGCAACAGCCATCCCGGTATCAGCCGTTCTTAGCATGACTTCCTCGGCTCATTTCCACGATCTCACTCTTTATTACAGGATAAACGGCACAGGTGCCTGGACCTCTGAAGTGCTAACAGCTTCAGGCGCTGATTTTTCAGGAACCATTCCTGCACAGCCTGCAGGTACAGTTGTAGACTACTACTTCGTACTTCATGACAACCTGAATACACCCGGCGCATTCTTTCCAATAACGTGCAACCCCGCACTTCCGGTAACGCAAACAACAATTGATTATCAGTTTGGCGTTGGTATACAAACTGGCGACAGCACTACTTTCGAAACAAATCCGGCAAGCGCGGGCTGGCATATCGGGTCAAACACAGGAGATAATGCAGTTTCAGGAAAATGGCACTGGGGCCTGCCTATTCCAAATTCATTACTTACTTCGTGGCCCCAAGGCGATAATACCACTGGCTCAGGCCATTGTCTTATAACAGGTTTTGGCAATACCGGAACTTTTGGAGCAGGAGTAAAAAGTGGAGCAACCTCTGTATTGAGCCCCGTTTTTGATATAAGCACATTCGTAGATCCGGTAATTTCTTATTACAGATGGTTTTCTAATGAACAAGATCTCGAAAACTTCAAAAAAGACCCATGGACAGTAAAAATAAAAGATGCATCGGGCAGCACATGGCAAAACGTTGAAAATACTTACCAGGCCGATGTTAACTGGCGCCACCGCATTTTCCGGGTTAGTACGTTCCTGCCCACAGGCACTTCACAAATACAACTGAAATTCTTCGCTTCTGATTCTGTTTTTTCTACCTGGTCAGATAACGGGCAAACAGCCTGCTCAGTTGGCGGCCTCGATGACTTCTTCATCTACAACAAAGCAGTAATAACAGGCGTAAACAACATAGCTGCAGCAAAGGCCAATATATTTCCTAACCCTGCGGACGGCGAAATACAAATAGTACTGCAAGCCGCCAATACAGGCAGCATAAGCCTTTACGACATTACGGGAAGGAAAGTGACAGGAGTAGCTATGGAGAAAAACAACCTGAATTATTCACTTAATACAAAAACACTTGCCGCAGGCAGCTACAACCTGGTCATACAAACGGGCGAAAGCATTCAATCTAAGCAGGTAGCTATCGTACATCAATAGTGCCCCTGGTCTAATTTTAAGGGAAACAACCTTCATGAGCATAGCACAAAATGACGGCTTTGCGCCGCCGCGTCTTTGCGGTAAAATTCTAATGCCGGCTATCAATGTATGTGTAATCTGGCGCTTACTCCATCATCATTTCTTCTATCACCTTTGCTATATCTTCAGCATTTGGCTTTGAGAAATAATCGCCATCCGTAGAGTAGGCAGGCCTGTGTGCATTGGCAGAAATAGTGCGCGGTGCAGCATCCAGCCATTTATAGCCGCCCTGTTTCTCCATCACATGCTGGTACATGTAGGCGGTAGCGCCACCCGGCACATCTTCGTCTATAAATACAATTCGGCTTGTCTTCTTTAGAGAGGCAACAATAAGATGATTGATGTCAAAAGGCAGTAGCGTACGTACGTCTATCACTTCACAGCTTATACCTTTTGGCGCCAGGTAGTTAACGATAGCCTCATCGATTATCCTTAACGTGGAGCCATACGATACTATGGTTATGTCTTCTCCTTCCATTATCACTTCCGGCACGCCAAATGGCACTGTAAATGAGGTGAGGTTAACAGGTAGCCTTTCCTTCAGGCGATATCCGTTCAGGCACTCTATCACCAGTCCTGGTTCATCGCTTTGCAGCAATGTGTTATACATACCTGCTGCCTGCGTCATATTACGTGGCACACACAGGTACATTCCCCTTAGGGAGTTTATGATCATACCCAGGGGCGAGCCGCTATGCCACAACCCTTCCAGCCTGTGTCCACGGGTGCGTACAATTAAAGGGCATTTCTGGCCACCACGTGTGCGGTATTGCAATGTAGCTACATCATCACTAAGCGGTTGCAGGCCATACAGAAGGTAATCAAGGTACTGTATTTCAGCTATCGGGCGCAGGCCACGCATAGCCATACCCATACCCTGCCCTATTATAGTCGCTTCACGGATGCCTGTATCACTTATGCGCAGTGTGCCATATTTATCCTGTAATCCTGCAAAGCCCTGGTTCACATCGCCTATCTTGCCAAGGTCTTCCCCAAATGCAAATAACGCCGGATTTGCTGCAAAAGACTGGTCGAAAAATTTATTAAGCACTTCATAGCCATTAAGCACAGGTGCATCGGCATCATACGCAGCAGGCACTTCGGCCACCTTCATAGCGCTATACTTCGATTGTGAATGCAGGTGCGACTGGTACTTTTCTTTATTATCAGTCTGCACGTTTTCGTAAAACTTACGTAGCGCAGTTACACCTTCACCTCCTTGCGGGCACAAGCTTACCACCTTGCCCAGCGCCTGCATCACGTCTTTGCGTATAGGCTCCTTTATTGCATTCAGGTCTTTTATTATAGCCGCAATTGCTGGTGCATTCTCTCCGGCCTCATATACCGCCTGGTTGCTAAGTATGGTCACCTGCTGTATCTGGTTTTTTATTGGCGTGATGAAGTTATCCCACGCCCTTTGTTTTGCCTCGCGTGCTTCCGCCTTAGCCTCTTCCTCTATCTGCATGATCTCTTCTTCAGATGCTATGCTGTTGTCCAGCACAAACTGGCGCATTTTCAGTATGCAGTCCCATTCTTTCTCCCAGTCCAGGCGCTCCTTGCTTTTATAACGCTCATGCGATCCTGATGTGGAATGGCCCTGTGGCTGCGTCACTTCCTGTACATGGAATATTGCCGGCCTTTGGGTATCGCGCACACGCGCTATGCCCTGCTGAAATGTCTCCACCAGCCCGGCATAGTCCCAGCCCTTCACTGTATATATATTTATGCCTCCTTTCTTATCATCCCATTGCATACCTGCAAGGGCTTCCGAAATGGAGTTCTTGGTTGTCTGGTATTTACGCGGCACAGAGATACCATAGCCATCGTCCCAAACAAAAATAGCCATCGGCACTTGCAGCACACCCGCCGCATTCACACTCTCCCAAAACAACCCTTCCGATGTTGCGGCATCGCCTATTGTGCAGAATATTACTTCATTTCCTTTGTTGGTAAATTTCTCAAAGCCGGTCTGCAATTCTTCCACATTCCGGTACATTTTCGAGGCATAAGCCAACCCTAAAGCCCTAACCATTTGCCCCGCAGTAGGAGAAATGTCACTGCTCGATTGCGGTTCTTCCATGAGGTTTTTCCATTCGCCGTTTTCATCCAGCCACCGGGTACCATAGTGCCCGTTCATCATGCGCCCTGCCGATGATGGCTCGTTTTCCACGCTCATATCCGCATATAGCTGGGCAAAAAACTCCTGCATACTGCTCATGCCTGTGGCAAACATCAGCGTCTGGTCGCGGTAATAGCCAGAGCGTATGTCGCCTGCTTTAAAGCATTTGGCCGCAGCTATCTGCGCCAGCTCTTTGCCATCGCCAAAAATCCCGAATTTAGCCTTGCCAGTAAGCACCTCGCGGCGGCCTATAAGGCTGGCTTCCCGGCTGGCCATTGCCATGCGGTAATCATCTAAAACCCCTTGTTTGAACTCTTCAAACGACAACCTTACAGACTTTGACTTAGTGGCTATTTGCGGCATAATATAACAGCTATTATTTCGGTAATTTACAAAGATAGGCTAAGATAGAAAAATAGGAATAGAATGCAGAAACAAATACAAATTAGCAACCACCATAATTGCTTTTCATATGAAAAGCAATTATGGTATCATGAAACTTAGGAAAATAAATGGATAGAAAAATAGAACATCTTTACCGGTATGCAAGTAGTTAAGCTATAATACCCAAAGATGATCTGGCCTGTCGTTGTGCAGCCGTCACCGATGAAAGGGCTGCCGGCTATTTGTAATAAGACTATTTGATGCGCGCTTGATCTCTTTAACCTTAAACGGCCTTCACAACAGCAACCTTCTTACTTTTTGCTTTCGCCTTAGGTTCTTCTGCTTTAGGCGCTGGTTTGGGGATTGGTTTAGATGCTGCTTTTGGTGCAGGCGTAGGTTTCGTTACCTTTTCGCATTTATAAGCAACCAGCACATGATTAGCTGTAAATGTTATGGTCGGCTCTTCAGCAGATACCTTATATCCTTCAGGAATATCTTTCTTTATTTTCTCATTATCAAAAGAGTTAATCCCTTCTTTAGTTTTTATTTTTTTAATGAATATTATCATTTGGTTAAGTTTGTGATTCACCAAATGTACAATGTCACATTAACTTTCAATGTTAAGTTTTACTGCCGCGGTAAAATTTAATATTGCCTCGGGCTTAGACAAGCATTTCAATAAAGGCGTTACGGGGCACCATTCTGGCACCCAGGCTTTCCAGGTGTTCAGTATATACCTGGCAGTCTATAAGGCGTACTCCCCTTTCTTTTAAGTGTCGCACCCAGCATATAAATGCATATTTACTGGCATTGCTTACCAGGCTAAACATACTTTCGCCGAAGAACACGCTGCCAAGCAATATGCCATATAGCCCACCCACAAGTTGGCCACTATACCATGCCTCAGCGCTGTAAGCGTAGCCCAGTTGATGTAATTCCTGGTAAGCCCCTATTATGTCATTACTTATCCAGGTACCCGGATCACCCTTCCGTTTGGCCCGGCTGCAGTTAAAGATCACTTCAGGAAATGCAGTATTGATCCTGAAGTCAAACACATTTCTTTTAAGCAGCTGAGCCATACTTTTGCTCACCTTCAGTTCATCCGGAAACAGCACGAAACGCGGGTCGGGCGACCACCACAGCGGTATTTCATCTTCATTGTACCAGGGAAATATACCACTGCGGTATGCAAGCAGAAGCCGCTCTATACTAAGGTCTCCGCCAGCTGCAAGTAAGCCATCGTCGTTTGCCTCCGCTACCAGGGGAAACCACAATGAATCATCGAGCAAGTACACAGGCATAAAAAATAATATGTTGGCAGTATGTCAATAGCTTAGTCGTAAAACCAATGGAGATAACAAGAATAAATCAAATTGCTATGCATAATCAATATCATTATACAATTTTATATCAGTACACTATGAAAAAATGTTAATTATATGTGATTCTACATGAAAAAAATTTCTTAGTTTTATTTTCTCACACGAATCGCCATGACTACAATCACTTTACAGGTTGATGATAAAATTGGTAGCATTTATCACAGCATAAGCAACGAAAACAAACAACAGTTCGACCAGGTACTGGCCCTAATGCTCCAAAGGGCTGCAGATAATGTGAAATGTGATAAGGTAAAGCAGATGATCGCCGATATACAAAGCGATCCTTCGCTTAACAACCTGGACCCGGAGATCATATATATGCTGCTATGCAGCGAAGAGGACGACTGATCCAGGTATGTCGAAATATTAACCGCTGTCTTATACAGCGAATGAACTGCCGCACCCGCATGAGCTACTGGCATTAGGATTATTGAATACAAATCCCCGTGCATTCAGCCCGTCCGAAAAATCAACTTCCATACCGAAAAGATAAATGCCATGTGCATTTTTCATAACCACGGGTATGCCTTCTATTTCCAGTATCTCATCATCAGCCTCCTGCTTATCAAAGCCAAGCACATAGCTGAGGCCAGAACAGCCACCGCCTTTCACACCTATTCGCAAATACTGCTCTGGGTCAAAACCCGGCTCACTCATCAGTCTTTTTACCTCGTTTACTGTATTGGCTGTCAACTTTACCGGCGCACTTATTATTGTTTCCATTCTTTAAGTCTTTATGCAAATTTACCACTACTATCTGCCCAAACCAAATAACTGTCTTCCGATATTGGTTATTTCTATGGCAGCATAAAAGTAGCTATTTAACAATGTGCCACTAATAATATCAGTTGGAGGTTTGAGGTTTTTCTTTTTTAAGTACATTTGCCTCCTGAAAAAATTACAATTATGACAATAGAAGAAGTAATTGATGATGTATCAGTGCAAATGAAAAAAGCAATTGCACACCTGGAAGTAGAGATCAGTAAAATACGCGCCGGCAAGGCAACCCCACAAGTGGTGGATGGCATTTATGTAGATTACTATGGCAATCCTACCCCCCTTAGCCAGGTAGCAAACGTGCTCGTGCCCGATGCCCGCACCATATCTATACAGCCATGGGAGAAGAACATGCTTGGCCCGATAGAAAAAGCAATAATAGCCTCCAACATAGGCCTTAACCCACAAAATGATGGCGCTTTTATACGCTTATTTTTGCCACCACTTACAGAAGAGCGTCGTAAAGAACTGGTGAAAAGAGTGCTGGGCGAGGGTGAACAGGCAAAAGTTGCCGTTCGCAGCATAAGGCGTGAATGTATAGAACAAGTAAAAAAACTCCAGAAAGACGGCCTTAGTGAAGATATAGCAAAGGATGGCGAAACCCGCATACAAGGCATTACCGATAAATATATAG
This sequence comes from Bacteroidota bacterium, assembly GCA_013285595.1. Classification (GTDB taxonomy): domain Bacteria; phylum Bacteroidota; class Bacteroidia; order Chitinophagales; family Chitinophagaceae; genus Nemorincola. The sequence continues at coordinate 16,997 of JABDHF010000029.1, read as the reverse complement.
TGCTCGTAGACCAGCATTGCAAAGACAAAGAAAAAGAGATAATGACCGTATAACACTAAAACTAATCCATACTTTTTAGTTTAACCTGTCACTTTTTAACTTAAAAACGGACTACTTTTTGGTTTTAACTTTTGACTTTTAACTTAAAAAATGAGCATACTTTTTTTGGTTTTAACTTCTGACTTTTAACTTGAAAATGAGTACACTTTTTGGTTTTAACTTTTGACTTTTAACTTAATAATGGACCAGCTTCAGAAACAAATATTGTGGCTGTTTTCCGTACCTATATATGCTATAATTATTCCGCTTGAGATACTTCTAAGCAACTTCAACCACCGGAAATTTTATAGCTGGAAGGAAACATTTGTAAATATCTATCTCAATTTACTCAATTCAGGTATAGATATAATACTGCGTTTATTTATAGGCCTTACCATACTTAATTTTTTCTTTCAGTACCACCTTTCAATTAACTGGAATCCAATCATTTATTGGATAATACTACTGTTTGGCGAAGATCTCCTTTTTTGGCTGGAACATTTTGTAGACCATAGCAGCAGACTATTTTGGGCGGTGCACGTTACCCACCACTCCTCCCCTGAATATAACCTGTCTACAGGCTTCAGGTCATCGGTTTTTATGCCGGTTTATAAATATTTGTATTTCATACCATTAATGCTGCTCAACTTCCGCCCCATGGATGTTGTGTTTATGTATTCCTTCACACAGATATATGGCATACTGGTACATACGCAGGCGATCAAAAAACTGCCCCGTTGGGTAGAGTATATATTCGTGACCCCATCTCACCACAGGGTACACCACGCCAGCAACGTCCCCTACCTCGATAAAAATATGGGGATGGTCTTCATCTTCTGGGACAGGCTTTTCGGGACCTTCCAGGAAGAACTGCCCGACGAAACCCCACACTACGGCATTACAAAACCAATAGAAAAGCCATACCACCCCATCCATATCGTCACCCACGAATGGAAAGAGATTGGCAAGGATATGCGCAAAGCCACCTCTATAAAAGATAAGATAAAGTACCTCATCCAACCACCCGGCTGGAGCCACGACGGCAGTACAAAGACCACAAAGGAACTGCAAGCTCAGCTACACAAATAAGTAGTTATATCAATCAAAATCCATACAATCTCAAATTAATTACTGACTATTAGTTGCCCCGGTCTTCAGGCCGGGGTTAATGATAAAAATCACAGGCTTTAGCCAAAAATGCGCCATCAGGGCTACTTATAAAATAAAACCACTCTATCCCCGTTTATTTGTTTTACAAATATGCGAAATCCACACCTACTCACTATTACAGCCATTATCTGTTCTATCAATTCCTGTGACAGACCGGAATGCAAGAACACCAACCCCATCTTCGAGAAATATCCACCCATCGCCAAAGAGTATAAAATAGAGTTGGCAAACCAGCTAAATCAGATTCCCCAAGACAAATTATCATTCTGGATCAATGGAAGAGATACCGTAGATCACAAACTACTGATAAGAATATATGTACAAGGGAACGGCCTCTGTGCCAAAATGATGATGGATTTTTCACAAGGTAAAAATCACCGCGGCTTTACAGCACAAGGTTACAACGGAGCACAAATGATCGGGTTAAAATACCGCATAGACACAACTAACGGCAACTGTAACTTCATCTTCGAAGATGTCGATCATATAATTGATTAAGCTACATCGGCAAATAACTCTTAAACAAAAATCAGGACTAGTACAGGTACAGAAAATGGCAGTAAACAAGAGAACCAAAAACCAGCAGTGTATAACTTGTTCCGAAAGGACTCCGAATTCTTCCTATTAAATATCTTATCAGAAAAAGGTCCAAGAAAATAGAATAGGTTCGCAATACCCATCATTATCAAATAACCAATTCCTTGAAATAATGTAGTAAATAAGGTAAATTCATATTTTTCAGGATCCATATTTTGGGTATCCATTCCGCTCTTTATTTCCAATATGGTGATATAAAGAATAAATGCAGAAATACCGGCAATCACCAGACCCACATTATATTTCATTCTTTTTTGTTCCCACCATTCTGAAAATAGGTAGCTCTTGTGGAACAATTATATCATTTGACATCATCGAAAATAATTGATGTTGTAAACCATCCCTTACGCAACACAAATCAACTAATCATCACATTAGCTAATCAGGCTATAATCCGCCCATCTTCAGCACCTTCTTATACTCCTCGGGCGTTACAGCGCTCACTGATAGCCGCCCCAGCCTTACCAGTTGCATCTCCTCCAGCGACTTGTCGGCCTTAATATCAGCCAGCGTCACGGGGTTAGGCAGTGCTTTTACCGGCTTTAATTCCACCACCACCCAGTTTGTATCATCGGTCGTAGGGTCCTGGTAAGCTTCCTTAGCCACTTCCGCTATACCCACAATTGCCAGCCCTTCATTGCTATGATAGAAAAACACATGATCACCCTTTTTCATTGCCCGCATGTTATTGCGCGCAGCATAGTTGCGCACCCCATCCCAAAAGGTCTTTTTGTCCTTTACAAATTGGTCCCAGCTATACTTGAAAGGTTCTGATTTTACGAGCCAGTAATTCATCTTTTTAATGGTTAATTGTTAATGATAAATGGTTAATAGAACAGCTTACTGATGAAAGAATAAAGGCCTCAGCGTTGATTAATTAATACTGTCGAATAGGTCAGTAAGATCTATAGAAAATCCATCTAAAAATGAGGAAACAACTACATCTCCCGCCACCATCAGCCGCGATGCCGCGTACCTTCCATCACGCAGCGTATAAACAAGAAACGTTTTATCCTGCGGCGAAACAACCCAATATTCTGTGACACCAGTTTGCTCATACACATCATATTTATTCTTCAGTTCCACAACGTTATTACTGGGCGATAAAATTTCCACCACAATATCAGGAGCGCCAACGCAACCTCTGTAGTCCAGTTTCGATTGATCACATACCACACAAATATCGGGTTGTAATACGGTAACTATATCCTTGTCTTCTTTAGATTTGCCCGGCAGGCGAACATCAAATGGCGCAGTATATACTTTACACTTGCTCCCTTTTAGATAATTGTATAACTCATTAGATAAATAAATTGATAGTCCTTGATGCATCCGGTTAGGGGCAGGGCTCATCTTAAATAGCTTGCCCTTGATCAATTCCACACGCTCCTTAAAGTTCCATTTTAAATAATCAGCGTAAGAATAGCTGTTATTTATATTAAGGTCCGCAAATTCCATTTACTCAGGTTTTAGCAAATTTAAGAAAAACAGTCGTCGATCTACTTATCCCTAAGCAGCAAATAATTGGCCAGTTCCCGCAATGGTTCCTTTCGTTTCGATGGTATGGCCACATCTTCCAGGCAATCAAAAGCCCTTTTTGAGTATAGCGCTACAGCCTCACGGCATGCAGTATCAGCGCCCGTATCTGTATAAATCGCCAGGAAAGTCGCTACCTTATCTTCTGTATCCATTTTCATCAGCCGTTCAGCCTCCCTTCGTTGCTGCGGGCTTGCATTTTCCATGGCTTTCAGCAGTAGATAAGTTTTCTTATTGGCCTTTATATCACCACCATTTTGCTTGCCCAGCTTACTAGAATCTCCAAATGCATCCAAATAATCATCCTGCAGCTGAAAAGCAATGCCCAGGTTCTCCCCAAAGGCATACAGTTTATTCGCATTATCACCCAGCGCACCGCTCACCAGCGCGCCCATCTTCAGACTGCAAGCCAGCAACACAGATGTTTTCAGCGTTATCATGTGTATATACTCCTCTATACGCACATCATTCCGCGACTCAAAGTCCATATCCAACTGCTGCCCTTCGCATACTGCTATCGCCGTCCGGTTAAACAAGTGCAACACTTGCGGCAGCGCCTTGCGGATCTGGGCTATCTGCTCATAAGCATAAATATTCATCACATCCCCGCAAAGTATACCAGAGGTAAGGCCATACTTTGCATGTAGCGCCGGCTTGCCACGCCTCAGCGGGGCATTGTCCATTATATCGTCATGCACCAGCGAAAAAGAATGGAACATTTCTATACCCATAGCCGCATACCACGCATCTTCACTTATCTCGTTAAACAGCTCATTGGCCATCACACACAGCACCGGCCGTATACGCTTACCCCCCAGCTGCAGCAGATACCTGCAAGGGTCATAAAGTGTTGATGGGGTCTCAGGAAAAGGTAATGTAGTAATAAAGCGTTCTTCAAAGAGCTTCGCAATATCAGTATATGAATGCATGAATTATTTTTTGCGTTTTGTATTGTTCTGTTTTTTGCCATCCTTTTTGCCACCTTGCCGCGAGCCTCGGCTATCCTTATTTCGTCCGGGCGCCCTGCCATCAGCTGATGGTGGCAATTGCTTTCTCTTGTTCCTCGGTAGCTCCGGCACTTCAAGCACCGCATAGTCTATCTGGCGTTTAGCAAGATTGGTAGCAGCTACTCTCACCCTCACTTTATCGCCCATCGCAAACCGCATACCTGTGCTATGCCCCACCAAGGCATATTCGCTCTCCTTAAATTCAAAATCATCAAACTCCGCAAGGTCAGAGATCGACACCATTCCCTCACACTTATGCTCCACCGTCTCCGCCCAAAACCCAAACGATGCTACCCCACTAATGATCGAGTCAAAATCTTCGCCCACATAGCTGGCCATAAATTCCACCTGCTTATATTTATTGGCAGATCGCTCCGTATCCATTGCCCTCCGCTCCTGGTCAGAGCAGTGGCGGCACTGTGCCTCAAGATGTTTTATCGGGTGAATATTGCCTTCAATACACTGCTGTAAAATCCTGTGAACCAGCACGTCAGGGTATCTGCGTATAGGTGACGTAAAATGACAATAATGCACAAACCCAAGCCCATAGTGCCCTATGTTATCAGTAGTATAAACAGCCTTCGACATCGTGCGTATACCCAGCTGCTCCAGCACATGCTGCTCAGGTTTACCCTTTACACTCTCCAGCATTTTATTAAAAGACCGTGAAATACTCTCTGGTGAACTAAGGTCAAACTTAACACCAAAGCGCCCTGCAAACAACGAGAACATCCTCAGCTTATCCTCATCCGGCACATCATGAACGCGATAAGGGAAAGGTACAGGCCCATCCTTATATTTTATGCCACCTACATATTCCGCTATCGTTTTATTGGCAAGCAGCATAAACTCTTCTATCAACTGGTGCGCTTCCTTGCTCTCCTTTACCACTATACCAATTGGCTTGCCGGTCTCATCAAGCTTAAACCTTACTTCCTGCGACGAGAAATTAATAGCGCCTTTCTTAAAACGCTGGGCGCGAAGAACCTGGGCAATACCATTGAGCACATGCAGCTCATTCGCATAGTCGCCGTCAGCGCCCTCTATTATCTCCTGCACCTCCTCATAAGAAAACCGCCGGTCCGAATGAATCACCGTTTTCCCTATCCAGTAGTCCTTTATTTTACCTTGTTTATTGATCTGGAAAATAGCCGAGAAGGTATACTTATCTTCATTAGGCCGTAAGGAACAAAGCTCATTCGACAACCGCTCTGGCAGCATCGGCGAAACCCTGTCTGGCAGGTAAACACTCGTAGCTCTGCGATAAGCCTCCTTATCCAGAGCCGAATCAACCGTTATGTAGTGGCTTACATCAGCTATATGCACCCCTACCTCATACCAGCCACCCTTCATTTCTCTGAACGATAGCGCATCATCAAAATCCTTCGCGTCCACAGGGTCTATCGTCATGGTAAGGATGTCGCGTATATCCTTACGTTTTTTTATCTCTTCTTTATCCACACCCTCCGGGTACCGCGCCGCATCTTCCATCACATCATCCGGAAAAGAAAGCGGGAAACCATTCTCTGCCAGCAACCCTTGCATCGCCACCTCGTTTATCGATTCATTGGTAAGCACTCTGATTATCTCGCCCACCGGGTTCTTGGTCTTACCGCTCCACTCTACAATTTTCGCCATGGCGCTATCGCCATTCTTCGCGCCATTGAGCAGGTGCAGCGGTATAAAAATATCCACCGGCATTTTATCACTATCCGGCACCACAAACGCAAAATGAGGGTGTACCTCTACCCTGCCGCTAAACTCAGATTGTTTGCGCCGCACCACATCAGTTATGATCCCCTCTATGCGTTTATTATTGTTGCCAAATCCCCGGGTTTCCACTGTTACCTCATCACCATTAAGCGCGGTAAACAAGTGGTCTGGCTTCACCATTATGTCTTTGTCCATTCCTTCTACCACTACAAAACCCATCCCTCCTCTCGTTATTTCCAGCTTACCGGTATATACTTTACTATCCGGTGCTGCTTGCTTGTTCTTTTTCTTATCGTTTCCTGGCATTTATCTTATTTAGTGATATAAAGGTATGCGCTAAGATCGATTAGTTCATATTGTAAGTATGTTAAACGGCAATAACATCGCACCGCAAATAAACAATTATGTCATTGTGATACTTTTAACACAGAATAAGTTTGTTTGGTAAGCATACAACCCCTACTTTTGCACCCACATCGCGAGATAGAGCAGCGGTAGCTCGTCGGGCTCATAACCCGAAGGTCACAGGTTCGATCCCTGTTCTCGCTACTAAAAGGAAACCACATATTGGTTTCCTTTTTTGTTATAAGTAAAAATTGCCTGTGTTTTGGATCAAGCAGTAAAGTTTGACTACTACGATATAGAGAAAATGTAACCCATGTGTAAACCAACAAATGAAGAAGGCTTGAAACTGTTGCCAGTCAAGCCTTCTTTCGTTTTACCAGTAGTTCGACTAGGATTCGAACCTAGACAAACAGAGTCAGAGTCTGTTGTGCTACCGTTACACAATCGAACTGTTCGTTCAGAGTGCAAAAGAAAGAAGCTTTTGGGAAAAAGACAAACCTTTTTACACAAATGATTGATAAAATCCCATAAACAAGCCATTTAGCTTACCATACTTGTGTGGCCACCCGCCACTGTATACCTTTAATAGCGCAATCTATTGTGAGTGATCAAAGAAATAAAAATAAATAACCAGGCTTTCCGAAGTATATTTTTGGGGGGTTCTCTGCTTTTCCTGGTAAGTACCGTTGTGTTCTGCGGCTTCTACCTGCTGTCAGGGCACAATTACCTGGCAGCATGGTATGTAGGCCTTAATAATTGCTTTTATCATTGCGCTGGCTGGTCAACCAGCTTTTTCACCCCCGGTATAAAATCCGACGGGAATATGTATTGCATTATAGCTGTGCTCATAGCTATAATTGTATCATGGTATTTGCGGGGCTTTATTAAACGTGGCGCACCCCACATAACACGTACGTTAACCTACGACACCAATGATATATCACCTCTTATCATTGGCATATGCACCGTATTTGGATTGTGGTTATGGGGCAATGGAATAACACTACCGGCCTACGACGAGGTTTTCTCAGCCCAAAATGCCGCAGGCATACACCCGTTCCAGTGTGTCTCTTATTACATGCTCCCCAATAATCATTTGTTTTTCAACCTTGTTAACTCCATACTATTTCATTTGGCAGATGATAAAGTGGCAACAGGTCGTATCATTTCACTATTGGCTTATTGCACTTTAATAATAGCCTTATTCTTCTGGCTGAAACAGTTTATGGCCAATCGGTGGTTAGCGTTATTGGCTTGTATTACGCTTGCCCTCCAGTTCCCGGTATGGGGCTTTAGTTTCCAGGCAAGAGGTTATGAGTGTTATCTCCTCGCACAATGGGGCATGGTCATTGCTCTTTTTTCCTACTTAAGCACATCCCATGCCCGGTGGTTATTTATAAATGCCCTGTGTAGCGCTATCGGCTACTTCTGCCTGCCCTCTTTTTTATACATGCATGTGGCACAGCTGGTATTTATGCTGTTGTACCAGTTCCTTTATAAAAGATCTTTATCTGCATTATGGAAAGCACAGCTGGCGGCAATACTCCTTGCATTCCTGTTTTACCTGCCTGCCTTATGTTTTTCCGGGCTTCAGTCCATCATTAATAACGACTATGTAGCCTCTATCACCGTTTTCAAAAACGCAGGCGTAGGTGCATTCCTGCAATGGATGTTCCCTGCGCTCTCCCCAAATATTGACCATATCTTTTCCAATATCCACTGGAATAACATCCCGTTCAATCTACCGTTGTTTCTTACGCCCCTCCTATTATTATTCGATAGGAAAAACAAGGCCACACAGCTATTTGGCCTATTTTGGCTATGCATGTGGATTACCTTTTTACTTATTGCTATAATCATGCGCCGCCTGCCTTTTGAGCGCAACCTGATAGCACAATACAGCATTTCACTCGCAGCCGTTTTATTACTTGCTTACAGGCTGGCAACCACTATTCTTTCAAAAACTAAGCTGCCCTTCAAACAGGTTGTTTTCGCAACCATGCTGTTATTGTTTTCCATTCATTTCATTAGCACCAATAAGGCTTCTCTAAAAAATACGCTTTATGAAATTGATGTAAATGCTACTTATACCACCGTAGTTCAAGGGCTCAGTTTTATACAGCCGGGCAATACGGCCGCGTTCTCTGATGTCGCGTTTTATTGCTACTACATTTGCAGCAAAAAAGGAGTAAAAACCAGCAAGTGCCCTACCGGCAATGAACAATACTACATCAGGCAGCGAGATGATCAATTACCACTGCTTATTGCCGATAACTATTTGCTGGTAAATAAATTCGACCAGTACGAGATCTACAAGCATAAATAACTTAAGAAAGTATGCGCTGCAGCGCCCAGGCTTTCAGTTGCATCTCTTCCCATTCGCGCTCTGCGTTACTGTCATAAGTAATAGCGCCGCCGGCCTGGTACCACAGGTAGTTAGATGCCTCATTATAAAATATACTGCGGATGATAACATTAAAATCAAAATCACCACCTGGCGAAATATACCCGGCTGTGCCAGAAAACAATCCCCTTCCAGCTTGCTCATATTCATCTATCAGCTGCATTACTTTATATTTTGGCGCCCCTGTCATACTGCCCATAGGAAAGGAGTAGCGAAGGGCATCGGTAAACGGTACATCTGCTTTTAGCTGGCCACTTATCGTCGAGATCATCTGATGCACCTGTGGGAAGGAATAAATACCGAAGAGTTCCTCTACCTGTATGCTTCCTACCTCACAGCAGCGCGCCAGGTCGTTGCGCACCAGGTCTACGATCATTACATTCTCTGCCCGTTCTTTTATATCATTTCGGAGTGTCTCTTTTATTTGTGCATCTTTTGCGCGGTCGGTATGGCGGGGTGCAGTTCCCTTTATTGGCTGCGATAATATCTTATTGCTTTCTTTTCTCAAGTACCGCTCGGGGCTGGCACACATCATATATTGCTCATTAAGGCGGTAATAGGCCGCAAATGGAGCAGGTGATAATGCACTTAGCGCCTTAAATACATTGACAGGCAATACATTGGCGTCCTCACAATAACCCTTATTACAAAAAGTGATCTCATAGCAGTCACCATCTGCTATATGTTGCCGCAGTTTAGAAATAGTGGAAAGGTAACTTTCCTTGTCAATAACCTCCGTGAATTGCAGCTTGGGCACCTGTCTATCGCTATTCAAAAGCTCAGCTGCGCAAATATCCTGGTAAACATTTCCTGGATCATCGAGCGTTTCTATCGTTAGTATTGTTTGTTCCTTATTGATATAGCAAACCGTACGCGGCACAAAAAAATGCAGTAGCGGGAACCCATTTTTCTCAGAATGAGATGATACCAGTTTTGGTTCCAGCAGGTTTTTATAATCATAGCTTATATGGCCAAATATCCAGTCTTTCCGGCTATCATGCAAATGTTGTAGCTGAGATAAGAAGTCCGTTGTACCAGTCTGTTGGGCGAAATCAGCTGGGCACGAGACCATCTCAACAGCCTCCGTTGCCACCAGGCATTCATAAGTGCCATGTGCTGATTCGTAATTATTACTATCCAAAAAAAGAAGGATGCTGAATTGGTTAGCCCAATTCAGCATCCTTTCTTTTATTTCTTTCACCTGCATTCCCGCAAGTTCAAAAGTAGCTATATGTCTTTGCAATTGCTGCGGATTATCTATCCTCTTATATTTTAGAAGTCATCGTCGTCATCGTCAAATCCACCACCGCCGCCTTCTGAGAAGAAGCCAAGGTCCTTAAACTCTTCATCCACTTCAAAATCATCATCCTTCGACGATTTCTTCTTTGCGGCTTTATTCTTTGATTTCGGCAAGTCAAATTCTTCAAATTCCTTCTCTATATCATAGTCTTCCTCCTCCTCTTTCCCATAGTCGTCGTCTTCCTCGTCCAGGTCGTCATCATCGTCATCATCAGCCGATTTACTTTTTTTGGGCGCGGTTTTCTTTGCCGCAGTTTTTTTCTTTGGTGCATCATCTACATCTTCATCATCCAGGTCATCGTCATCATCGTCATCCACTTTTTTCTTTTTGGCAACAGATGAGGTAGATTTTTTCGAAGCAGATTTTTTCGACGGCGTGTCAATCTCTTCATCAAGATCTTCATCATCGTCCTCATCTGCCTTCTTAGGTTTAGTAGAAGCTTTTTTTGCTACCGGTTTGGTGCTTTCGGGAGCACTTTTTTTGCTTGGCGTTTTTTTGTCCGTATTTGATTTCATACCTCTTAAACTTGATCCCGTAAAATTTTAATAGTTTGGTGAAATTGCCAAATTTTTTTAAAAAAAAATAATTTTTTTTTTAGGAAATAATCAATAGTTGTTCCCTGCCTGTTCCATTGGAGATGTAAGCAATTTTCGTCTCTAAGTAATTCTCTACAAAACGGCAATAATCCTTAAATATCTGCGGCGCTTCTTCATAAGTAGTGCAGGTACTTATCGGCTTGTCCCAGCCGGCAAATTCCTGGTATACAGGGGCAATGTCTACATCACAAAGATCGTAAGGCAGTTCCTTAGTCTCTTTGCCATCAGCAAGGTATGCTATCGCGGCTTTAACCGGGCTAAAACTATCCAGCACATCAGCCTTTGTAATAATCAGCTTAGTCACGCCGCTAAGCATCACCGTATACTTGAGCGCTACGAGGTCTATCCATCCACAACGGCGAGATCTGCCGGTCACAGCCCCAAATTCATTACCTATCCTGCGCAGTTCTTCTCCTGTTTCGTCATCCAGTTCCGTAGGGAACGGGCCGCTGCCCACGCGGGTACAGTATGCCTTGGTGATACCATACACCTCCCCTATCGTAGATGGTGCTACTCCCAACCCATTGCATACGCCTGCAGCAATAGTATTGGATGAAGTAACAAATGGATAGGTACCATAATCAATGTCCAGCATGCTGCCCTGGGCGCCTTCTGCCAGTATGCGCTTGCCATCTTTCAGCTTGGTATCCAGCCAATATTCCGCATTTACTATTTGTAAAGACCGCAAATAATCTATCGCTTCAAAGAATGGCGTTTCCCATTCCTGCCAGTCTATTTTTGGGCCGTATTGTTTTAGTATTTCCACATGCTTCTGGGTCAGCTTGTCATATTTCTTTCTGAAGTCTTTACCCATTATATCGCCTATGCGCAGGCCATTTCTGCCTGTTTTATCCATATACGCCGGGCCTATGCCCTTTAGCGTAGAGCCTATCTTATCTTCACCCTTCGCCGCTTCCGATGCTGCATCCAGCGCCCGGTGTGTCGGCAGTATCAGGTGGGCCTTGTGGGCTATAAACAACCGGTCCAGCACGTCAGGCACCAGCGGTATCAGCTGCTCTATCTCGCCTTTTAATGATCCCGGGTCTATAACCACGCCATTTCCTATAAGATTAAGGCAGTGAGTATGAAATACGCCCGATGGTATGGTACGCAGCACTACCTTCTTACCATCTACATACAGGGTATGCCCTGCATTCGGCCCACCCTGGAACCTTGCTATAACATCGTATTTACCGGCAAGATAATCTACTATCTTACCCTTGCCTTCATCCCCCCATTGCAACCCCAGCAAAACGTCGATCATGAATTATTTTTTAAGCGCGCAAATTTATACGCAAAGATTTAAAATTCAACTTAGCCTCAAAAGTAAATAGTTGCAGGATAAAACAACAGTTTTTTATAAATAGCTTTTATTTATTTTTGGGATCTTTTACGCTAATAATAATTACCAGCGTTATCAGAAAGATGTATCATGGCGAAACTGGTGTTAGATATGGCTGCTATGCAGGAAGGCTTTTTTGCAGATACTGCAATGGTCGGCATAGCAACTGCCACACCTGGCTACCATCTTTGCTGGATGCTCAACAGGCATTTCGACATAAACTTTGAGCGCGACCCCGACCAGGTTATATCATCACAGAAAAAAGACAACCAATACTATTTTCCCATATACCAGTACCTGTTTCCTAACAGCTCGCATAAATACCTGCTCTACAAATTAAAGAACGGTGCGGAAACATTGCTCCCTGAAGCCAAACACCTGGACTATGTATGGATGGTGCAAACAGCCTCCCCGGAAATTGATGCCATGGACATAGCCCGTGAATTAAGGAACATACCCGACGTTCAGCTGGCACAGGTATTAACCGGAGACCAGCTGAAGAATCTCAATAACTTGCTCATGTAGTTTCAGAATTCAATTAAGCCCGACTTCAGTTCTAAATTAAAAATAACACAAATTGAAATTTCCATAGCTATGTGCTCGCGTTTGCGCTTACATTACAAACCTCTGAGCTACGCTCCTGCATTGATTTGAAAAGGGTTTCAAGGTTATTCACCCCTTTATTTCCAATTAACCATAATTAACTACCTGTGGAGCAAAAAAAAACGGCAAACTGACAACTTTTGTTATTTTTGTCGCTTTCTAATAAAATAACATGAACTATCGCAAGATCAACAACCTCGTCGGTTGGATTACAGGTGCTATTGCCTTTATTGTCTATTTAAAAACCATGGAGCCTACCGTCAGCTTCTGGGATTGCGGCGAGTTTCTCTCGTGTGCGTATAAGCTCGAGGTAGGCCACTCTCCGGGAGCGCCGTTCTTTATGCTCGTGCAGCGGTTATTTGCAATATTCTCAGGTGGCGGTGCTGTCACAGGCGCTCCGTCTGTAAGTACGCTCGGTACAGTAGGCGCTGCAACATTCATTAATGCTTTATCAGCCCTTACCAGTGCTCTTTCTATATTATTCCTTTTCTGGACGATCACCCACTTTGCTAAAAAACTTGTAGTACCTGATAATACTAGTAATACAGAACCAGATAATAATCAGCTAACCCTTATTATGGGAGCAGGCCTTATTGGTGCTTTGGCTTATACTTTTTCCGATACATTTTGGTTCTCTGCTGTTGAGGCGGAAGTTTATGGTACCTCTTCTTTCTTTACAGCTATCACTTTCTGGGCCATACTTAAATGGGAGCACGTAGCCGATAAAAAGCATGCCGACCGCTGGCTTGTGCTCATCGCCTATCTCATAGGTGTGTCTGTCTGTGTGCATCTGCTCAACTTGCTTACTATACCTGCGATAGCTATGGTATACTATTTCAAGCGCTACGAAGCCACTTACAAAGGCACTATCATCGCATTTATTATGGGCTGCGTGGTACTGGCCTTCGTTCAGTTTGGCGTTATCCAGTATATCCCAAGGCTGGCATCTGTGTTCGACATCATGTTCACCAACAACTTCGGCACCAGCTTCGATACCGGTGCTATTACATTCCTGGTGCTGGTTTCTGCGTTGCTTATATTCTTATTGCTGTTCGCTAAAAAACGCGGCTTGCACTTACTGCATACAAGTGTATTGTGTGTTATGTTCATCATTATTGGTTATTCCAGCTATTTCTCAGCTATCGTTCGCTCACGTGCCGATGTACCGATAGATATGACGAACCCTGACAACCCGCTCACCTTTCTCGACTACGTCGACCGTGAGCAGTTTGGCCAGCAGCCACTGCTCTTCGGTCCATACTATACTAGTAAATGGAGCGACATCGACACGTCTGGCAAGTTATACTCGCAGATGAACGTGAAAGGCAAAGATCAGTATGTGCAAGTAGGCAAAAAGATGGAAGCAGTGTATAATGGCGACGAAAAGCATTTCTTCCCACGTATATACGACAATAATGAGGCTGGCCACATGAACTTCTACAGGCAGTTCTTAGGCCTCGGTCAAAACGACGAGCCATCTGGAGCAGATAACCTGAGGTATTTCTTTGGTTACCAGATGAACTGGATGTGGTGGCGCTTCTTTATGTGGAACTTTGCAGGCAGGCAAAATGATATTGAAGGCCAGGGCGACCCGCAAAGGGGTAACTGGATATCAGGGATCACCTTTGTAGACAAAATGCGTGGCATGGGCGATACCGACAAAATGGGCTCCGGCTACAGCGATAGCGATGCACATAATAAGCTGTACTTCCTGCCATTGATCCTCGGTATTATGGGTTTGGTGTTCCAGTTCAACCGTAATAAGAAAGACGGTATCATTGTGGCTACGCTGTTCTTCTTTACCGGTATTGCCATTGGCATTTACCTGAATATGCCACCTCTGCAACCACGTGAGCGCGACTACGCATTTGCGGGCTGTACCTATACTTTCGCTGTGTGGATAGGGCTTGGCGTACTGATGTTGCACCAATGGTTCAAAAAAGCAGTGCAAGACCCTGTTGCAGCCTACGGAGCCATTGCACTTTCGTTTGTAGCAGTGCCTGCGCTTATGGCAAATGTAGAATGGAAAGACCACGACCGCTCTAAAAAGACGCTGGCCCGCGCAGTGGCACATAACACCCTCTCCTGTTGTGCGCCTAATGCGGTACTGTTCACCTTTGGTGATAACCAGACTTACCCGCTGTGGTATATACAGGAGGTTGAAGGCTTCCGCAAAGATGTGCGCGTCATCAACACCAGCCTGTTAGGTATCGACTGGTATGTAGATCAGCTCAATTATAAGATCAACGACGCTGATGCGGTACCTATGGTGTGGAAGAAAAAAGATTATGTAGGCGATCATCATAACTACATATCATATTTCAAGAACCCGCAGATACCAGAAGATAAGTACTTCAACCTGTACGATATATGCAACTTTATGAACAGTGATGACCCTGCAAATAAAGGGCAGCGCGGCTCTGAGGCTTCGAACTACATGCCTACTAAGAATTTCTTTGTACAATCTTTGAGCAAAGATCAACTGGTGCAGCAAGATATGGTGCCGGCTGCAGATACCGCACGTATCATTACCGACATGAAGTTCTCTTATCCTAAAACGCTGGCTTACAAGAGCGACCTGGCTATCCTGAACATTATAGCTGCGGTGGCTAACGAGGGTTGGAAACGCCCACTGTACTTTGATGCCGGCCTGCGCCAGGGCGACTATGGTGGTACCGGCGACTATCTGCACATGGAAGGTAATGTATACCGCCTGATGCCTTATAAATACGCTGACGCAGCTAAGGTAAATCAGCAGGTATTGGGTATCATAAATACAGATAAGAGCTACGACCTGTATATGAATAAGTTTATCTGGGGTGGTGGCGAAAGAAACGATGTATACTTCGATGAGCCTAACCGCCACGAGTTTGTTACCTACCGTATGGATGGTTCATTCATAGCTAACCAGCTTACTGCAGAAGGTAAAAAAGACAAAGCAGTACAGGTACTTGATAAGGTGATGAGCGGAATAACTGAGCACTCTTATGCCTACGATTATACGGCTTACTTTGTTGCGGCATCTTACTATCATGCTGGCGCACTTGCCAAGGCAAATGCACTGACCATGAAAATAGTAAGAAACTCAGAAGACGACGTAAACTGGGTAGCTACCCTGCCAGAAGACAGCAAAGCCGCTATGGCAGATGATGTAAGGCAGCAATTCCAGATCATGCAGTCGCTAAGCAGCACTGCTTACCAGATGGGGGATTCGGTTACTGCCAAGAACATCTACATGAAGATGCAGGCATTAGGGCCAAAAGTTAAAGAGCTGCTGCAGCAAAAAGGCGGCACTACCGATGGCGGTGGCGGTGAAGAACAGTAAATAGATATAAATTGTAGTCATAATGCCCCGAAAATTCGGGGCATTATTTTTTGACCCAATTTAGCCCGGTAGCCGGTGCAAAAAACCGCAAATCGAATATCTTTGAATTCAATTATGAAAAATAGCGCCATAAAAGTATCCCTGGTCACATTCTTTATCACAATAGTTTTTTGTACCGCTTACGCAGGTGATTCTACATCGCGCCAATATCCTGTCGCCGTGCTGGTAGAGTTAAAGACCGAGCAGAGCCGTATAGCGGCCCTTACAAAAGACAAACGCTATGCGCAATTAGAGGAGCTTAATAATGACATTATTGGTGAAAGAGACGCGATGGTCAGGGACTTCAAAGATAATTTTGATTATTGCCCCGTCTACTATTTTATGGACACCGATATAGAGTTTATTACGAAAAAACAGTTTGCGGGCAAACTCCTTGATGCAAACCTCAAGGCCATACCAAACAACATCATTAATAGCGAAAGCAACGATTATGTGATCGTATATTTTGGGTACCCTGCTGTGCAACCGCACCACCAGAAAATTGTGAAAGACTCCCTGAAATATTTAAGCAACTCAGGCGAACCCATGGGCATTGGACTTATTATAAACAACGATAAGATGCAGCAAATAAGCTACCTCTACAGCCTGGGGTATCATTCTGCATTTTTAAGTAAAAGAGAAAAAAAATACGCTTATCTGTCCAAACATTTTTCCATTGAATATTTCCCCTTCGCCAAAGAATTTAATACGAAGTTGAAAAACAGGAAGAATAGCCAAAAAATGAAGATCAATAGAAAAGCATCAAATGTATCAGATTAACAACATTGTTCTTTGTTGATAAGCATCCGTTGCTCCGTCCGGTCTCCACGCTTAATGTTTCTTCGGCGTTCCGGCTTGCAAGTTCACAGGTTGGTTGAAGTGTTTAGCAAAGCGTGTCTTCAATCCAGCAATAAAAACCAGGACTACCTCCGGCAAAATTTATTCCCTCGCTAAATAGAGAATCATCTGGTTCACAGTATA